>CAYMYX010000042.1:0-1919 GCA_964394795.1 uncultured Peptoniphilaceae bacterium | reverse complement strand
GACCTTCGGTCCCAATACAGTGAACTTGCTGGAGATGTCCAAAGTATAGAGTACTCGCCGGCAGGCACATATCTGGTCAGTGCCGACGACTCAAAGAACAGCCTATATGATGTCATGCAAATGGACATCACGTTCAATGATGGATCGACAGCCACCTACTTTGGCGCAATCTCCTATAATGACATTATTGTCTCCGATTCGGATTCCCCAACTTTTAGCTATCGGACCAAGTGGACCTTACATGGGTCGGCTCAAAGTGTAGGTTCTTCTACGGAAACTATCGGATTCGAATTTATCTACTCGTCGCTGGATGCAGCGAAGAGCGAAGCGAGGAGTTCACTGGAAGGTACGTTTACGGAATATACGTATGGTAATGAGTAACAAATAAACTATTGAGGAGCTTAGCGGTTGATCTCGCATGAGCTCCTTTTTACTTGTTTTAGATTTTCTTTCGAAAGGCTAATGATGCCTCTTGTCCTCATATGAAAATCTGGCGTAAAGATTTGCCTACCTCTATTTTATGGGCTATCCTAATATTGGTAACGTTTTCAACGTGAAGCGTTTTTAACTATCTGAATTGGAAAAGGAGAAATCAAATGGGAAAACTAAAAGGTTGGCAATTTACTGGAACAGGTGAACCACTAAACTTAGTCGAGCAAGAGATTCCTACAGCAAAAGAAGGTTACGTCGTCATTAAAGTCGACAACTGCGGTCTCTGTCACTCCGACGTTGGCGCGTTAGACGATCCGGGCTGGGTCGGCGCTATTATCAAAAAGGTGCCAGTAATTATGGGCCATGAAGCTGCGGGCGTAATCACCGAAGTTGGCGAAGGCGTAAGCGACTGGCAAGTGGGTGACCGCGTTGCAGTATGCCCAATGTATACAGACACTGATGCCGGTCCTGGCTATGGTCGCGATGGCGGATACGCAAACTATACTACAGCTCCTCAAGAGATGTTAGTCAAGGTTCCGGATAATGTGGATATGGCCCAAGCGGCTGCTTCTACTGATGCCGGAATGACTTCTTACCATGCTGTCGTTGATGTCGGTGGCGTTACCAAGGGAACAAAGGTTGGTATCATCGGTGTTGGTGGCTTAGGTACCGTCGGTGCTCGCGTAGCTATCGGTCTAGGTGCTGAAGTTTATGCTGCTTCCCGTTCCGAATCTGCTCGTAAAAAGATTGAGGAAGACGGAGCAGTCAAAACAGCTGAAAGTATTCTTGACTTCAAAGACGATAATCTTGATGTCATCGTTGACTTCGCCGGTGCTGGCAAAACGACCAGTGACGCTCTCGAAACTGTTGGCTTCAAGGGGAAGGTAGTTGTTGTAGGTATGGCCAAATTAGAAGCCAACATCAACACGTCCGCTTTGATTACCAAGCAGGCCATCGTGGAAGGTTCTAACGGTGGAACCAGAGATTCCATCGAAAACGTCCTTGACCTGATTTCTAAGGGCGAACTCGAAATCGACATTGAGAAGATTCCTTTCGATCAAGTTCCCGAAAAGATCGATGTTCTTCGTCAAGGTTCTGTGGAGAGACGCTTTGTCATGGAGACTTCTGAGGCTGATTACGAATAAAAATAATTCAACTATAATAAAGAACTAACCCCAGAAAGCTAATGATGAGACTTAGCTATCTGGGGTTAAATTCTTCTAAGGGTATTCAATTTCCATTGTGAGGTTAGACATCAGTTACTAAAATAGGACCATCTACTTCTGTAAAACTAACTAGTCTATTCTCTCTAGGCACTTACTTCTTGTAGCTTTTCACAACTAAGCTCATTCCCCAAATCTATGATTTTGTTTACATACTTCTTATGTAAATCATTATGAGAAATTACGAAAGTTATTTTTCCATCCAATTTACTATTGATAGTATGTCGCCCCAAGCAGCTGATGTTATCGTCTGGAGCTCCTTAG
>CAYMYX010000041.1:5068-11923 GCA_964394795.1 uncultured Peptoniphilaceae bacterium | reverse complement strand
ATAAGGTTACACCATATTTTATGAAAAAACAACGGCATTTTTGGAATCTTTTTCGCGTTAATGGACAAAATCCCGCTGAAACACTGTATTTGACAATCTTCTACAAATCATGAAAAAATTGTACTAAATTTTCGAAAATTAAACATTGGTATGTTTTGTATATATATTCATTTTCTCCCGAATGAAAAGTTTATTATTTCAATATTTGTTATGATATACTAGTTTCAGTTGGTGGAAATCGTTTCTTTTATCAATATTTATACAAAGCTTTATGTAACGAAATCTTCTGCACTGTACTTGGATGTGGTATATTGATAGCAATCTGAAAGAATGGAATGGATTACTATGTCTATACTTATTGAAAAAGCAAGACGTCTAAAGGAACTCAGTCCGGTCCTTGGGATGGCCAAAAGTTATGCGAAGAATGAAGGACTAAAGCAGGTAATGGAAGCACTACATAACAAAAAAGACTACATCCTGAAGCAGAATGCAATCGATATCGAAGAAGCGAAAAAGAACGGAATGAAGGACAGCCTAATTGACAGGCTTAGCCTCAACCCTGATCGAATTCAAGGCATGATCGATGCCCTAAAGGAAGTCATTGCCTTTCCTGATCCGATTTGGTCCAGCGACCGGACTTGGACCACGGAAGACGACTTGACCATCAGCCGAATGAATGTCCCTCTGGGCACTATCGCCATCATCTATGAATCCCGCCCTAACGTTACGGTGGATGCTTTTGCTTTGGCTTTAAAGAGCGGTAATTGTATCCTCCTTAGGGGAAGTTCAACGGCGGTGCACTCGAATATGGCCCTCGTGAAGGTGATCAAGGAAGGGCTTGCTGCCAGCGAAATTGATCCTGACATCATCCAATATCTCGATGAGGGTGGACGAGAAGTCGTCAACGAGCTTATTAAGCTCAATGACTATATTGATCTTGTTATCCCTCGTGGTGGTGCGGACCTGATTCACAATGTGGTCATGAACGCCACCGTCCCTACCATTGAGACGGGTACCGGTAACTGCCATATCTTTGTGGATGCGAGCGCTAAGCTGGACCAAGCGGTGGAGGTTGTTGATAATGCCAAGACCCAAAGACCCGGTACTTGCAATACGGTGGAGACTGTTCTGGTCCATGAAACGATTGCTGAAGCGTTCTTACCTGCCTTGGCGGAGAGATTCGCTAGCCGAGTGACCCTAAGAGCTTGCCCCAAGAGCCTAGAGCTTATCGAGGCGGAGGAAGCTACGGAGGCGGATTGGGCGACAGAGTATCTGGACATGATCCTCGCTGTCCGCATTGTAGACTCGGTGGAGGAAGCCATCGCCCATATTGAACAATATGGTACGAAGCATTCCGAGGCAATCCTCACCGAGAATTTAGAAAATGCTAACCTCTTCCAGAGGAGAGTGGATGCTGCGGCTGTCTATGTCAACGCCTCAACCCGCTTCACTGATGGGGGTGTTTTTGGTTTCGGTGGCGAGATGGGCATCAGCACCCAGAAACTCCACGCCAGAGGCCCAATTGGGGTGAATCAATTGGTGACTAGCAAGTATATTGTCATGGGATACGGACAAAAAAGACCATAATTTAATAAATTTTGGTCGATATTTCGGGACAATAGGGTAAAGGATGAGCGTCATGATAAAAGATATTTTACAAACCAGCCATAAGTTAGTGATTAAAATAGGTAGTAACACGTTGGCTAAAGAAGATGGTACGGTAGACCATGAATTCTTGGAAAATCTGACGAAACAAGTGATTTTTCTGAGAGAGCGTGGAATCCAAGTCGTCATAGTGAGCTCCGGTGCGAGAATTGCCGGTGTATCCAGAACCAACCGTTGGTCGAGAAAGAGTGATATCCATTATAAGCAAGCCCTTTGTGCTATTGGGCAAGTGGAGCTTATGGCCGCCTACAGCAATCACTTTTCCCTTCATAACGTCTTTATTGGTCAGCTTCTCTTGACCAAAGATGACTTCTTCACAGAAGAGCGATCGCTGAATATTCGCAACACCCTATTCACATTGGCAGATGAAGGGGTCGTTCCCATTATTAATGAAAACGATACCGTGAGCGTCGATCAAATTAAAATCGGCGATAACGATACGCTGTCTGCTCAGGTAGCTAACCTGTGGAACGCAGGTGCTTTGATCATCCTTAGCGACGTTAATGGGCTATACGACAAGAATCCTAAGGAATATCCGGATGCCAAGCTTATCCAAGAAGTGCGAAATTTGGATGAGCAAATGACCAAAGTTCGCATTGGGACAGCAAATGAATACGGCACCGGTGGCATCCTAACGAAAATTGAGGCTGCCCGAATGGTCAATACCTATGGCATCCCCATGATCCTCTCTAACGGAGGCATTGAGGATGTCCTTCAAAAACTATTTGAAGGTGAGCAGGAAGCAACGCTGTTTTTGCCTAAGGAGGACTAAGGTGGAGAAGAAGGTTGGATTTATCGGCATTGGGAATATGGCGGGAGCAATCGCTTCGAGTCTACTGAGGGAGCACGAGGATATCGCTTCTCAGGTCTACATTGCCAATCGGAATGTGGAGAAGGCGGAGAAATTTGCCCAAGAACACGGGGCTAATTCTTGCCGGACCAATCGGGAAGTTGTTGAAGTATCTGATATTATTTTCTTAGGGGTCAAACCTCACATACTCGGCCAAGTCCTCACAGAAATTAAAGAAGCTGTGAGTGACGACAAGATCCTGGTATCGATGGCCGCGGGTGTGAGCCTCGACGATATTGGCGGTTATTTCCCCGAAAAGAAGAAGATTATCCGTATCATGCCAAATGTTTGCGCTCAGGTTAATGAAGGTGTGATAACCTTGGCTGCCAACGAAGCTGTAAGCGAAAATGAAAAAAGAGAGATCATCGCGCTCTTAGCCAGCTCTTCGCTGGTGGATGAAGTCGATGAAGGTTTGATTGAAGTGGCTACCATCCTAAGTGGTGCAAGCCCAGCCTACATCGCCATGTTTGCTGAAGCATTAGCCGATGGCGGTGTTCAAGCGGGACTTCCCCGCTCTGCCTCCTACAAATATGTCGCCCAAACCCTTATCGGGACGGGTCGCATGATTTTGGAAGGTAAGCACCCCGCAGAGATTAAAGATATGGTTTGTTCACCGGCTGGCATAACCATCCAAGGCGTCTCTTATTTAGAGGAAAGGAACTTCCGAAGCCTGGTAATGAATCTCGTAACCGAACTAAAAGTGGATGAGCCGGATGTAAAGGAGTAAGAAAAAATTAATAGAGGAGAATAATTCTTGGCACAAAAAACCACCTTAACGGTAAGAGATAGAAAGATAATGATTTACTTCTTCTATGCTTTTGCTGCAGTTGCATTTCTATCTTCGTTCTTATTTCAAGATTTTTCCGATAGCATTGAAGGTCTACGCAGGATTATAACCAGCCCAAGTATGTTAAACACTGACTATATTGAAATCGGTGGTATGGGCGCTGCTTTACTTAACGGCGCCATCAATATGCTGATTATGACGCTTCTGGTACATATCTTAAAAGCGCCTATGTCCGGTATTCTCATTGCTGCTATGGTTTCTGTTTTTGGATATAGTTTTTATGGAACTAACTTTGTGAACTCTATTCCTCTCGTACTTGGAGGATTTGTCTATGCGAAGATAATGGGAATTTCTCCCGGTCTTCCTATTATCTATTTCACTACCGGCGCTTCCGCTCTGGTCAGTACTCTTGCCTTAAACGAATATTTTAGCCTCCCTGTAGGCATTGTCGTTGGCTCTATTGCCGGTTTCCTAGTAGGCGTCGTCACCCCTGGTGTTGCGGGTGCAAAGGGTGCTTACCATAAGGGATATAACCTGTATAACATCGGTTTCGTTATCGGTTTGCTCGTTATCGTCATTGCCAACAGCTTCCGAATGATTGGTGTAGTATTCGAACCGGCAGCAACCGGTTTATATGAAGGTGACGATACCCTCATTTCCTACTTTATTTTGGGTATTGGCCTTATCCTCGTTGTTATGGGTTTAGTTATCAACAAAGGGCTTTCCGGTTACCGGGACTTGCTTAGAGACACCGGTCGTTCCAACCGCGCTTTCTACCAAGACCACTCCTTAGGTAACGTACTCTTCAACATGGGAGTTATTACCTTAATCGCTTGGGCATACGTAAGACTTAACGGAGCAAAGTTTACCGGCCCGGTTCACGCTTCCCTATACTTCATGACCGGCTTTGCCGCACAAGGTAAGCATCCGTTAAACAGCATTCCTGTTATGTTGGGTGTGTTCATTGCCTTCCAGTTGAGTCCCCTCGAGTCCTCTTCAACGTTAGCGATGCTCGTTGCCATGTTCTCCACCACGCTGGCTCCATTTGCAGGTGAGTACGGCATCATCGCTGGTATTATTGCCGGTTTCATGCACGCCGGTGTTGCAACCAACTTGGCATCTCTCCACGGTTGGATGAACCTGTACAATAACGGTTTGGCCGGAGGTATCGTCTCAATCACCTACCTACCCGTCCTACAAGCGCTTCGTCAACGATTCCATCCAAAGCGCTATCAAGAATTATAACAACCGAAAAATCAAAAGACGTAGGCAATCTCAGCCTACGTCTTTTATTTTTTTGTCTTCAATTCGAACTTCCCTGTCGTAGTTACCAGAGTCAACCTTATGGTGAGACACCATGATAACAATCCGCTTCTCATTCATCCATTCGTTGAGCAGTTCATAACATGTTTCCCTTGAAAGTGCATCCATTTGAGCAAAGGGCTCATCGAGAATGAGGATATCCTCTGCCAATAAGTAGGACCGGATAAAGGCTAACTTTTGGCGTTGACCTCCGGATAAGACATCTACCTGCTTGGTGAGGCTTTCCCTGAGATCCAACTTGTCGACCAGAGGGTCCGTTTGTTTTTCGGTTAAGCTAAACAGCTTAAAGTTATCCTTCATGGTTCGTTGATAGATGTAAGGGTCTTGGGGCTGATAGATCAGCTTCCCATCGATTTCGATGTCTCCGGTGATAAAAGGAAACTGACCGATAAAGGACTTGAGTAGAGAGCTTTTCCCCGTTCCATTTTCTCCGGTTAAGAGGTAGATGTGTCCCTTTTCAAAGGTGAAATCGTCGATGGTAAACAGGTGGAGGCCTTTGATGTCGGCCACGACATTATGTAGTCGAATCATGGCGCACCCCTTTGGAAAGCCGCATGGCCAGGAAATTGATCGTCAGAGAGATGGCAACGAGTAGGAGCCCCAATTGGAGGGCCATATCGTAATTACCCTTATTCGTCTCCAGGACGATAGCACTCGTCATGACCCTTGTCTTAAAGCGGATGTTCCCACCGACAATCATAACGGCACCAACCTCGGCTATGGCCCGGCCGAAACCGGACAGACCCGCCGTCATTATGCTGGTTGGTATCTCCGATAGGAGTTGCCGAAGCATCCTCCCCTTGGAAAGACCCAGCCCTATCGATGTCAGTATGTACCTTTCCCTGATTGGTTCAATAACAGGGAAAATTTGGCTTACGATAATCGGTATGACGATAATCATTTGGGCCAATATGATGGCCATGCTCGTGTAGAGCCACTTCAGTTCTCCGAAGACCCCAATGTTGGAGAAAAGCAGATAGATGACAACACCCGCTATAACAGGAGGGATTCCGGTGAACGCAGTAAAAATTGGCTTCAAAAAACGAGTCAACCGATTATGATAAAAACCCAGGAGGAGACCGATAGGTAAGGCGATCAGGAGGGAAATGAGCGTTGATGTCGCACAAACCCTCAGGGTGTAAAGCACAATAGCGAGAACTTCATTGGTTTCGTTCATTGGCCACCCACCTTCCTCTTCGCACATAACCAGGCGGCTGGCTGTCGCCGAGCCGCCTTCCCCACAGTCTTTCCTGGGTTAGTTCATTCCTTCTTATACTTAACCTACCTATTCACCAATAAAGAACAGAGGTTGGCCATACTCTTCTTCACCATAAATCTTAATCAGTTCAGCTGCTTCGTCGCCTGTAATCCACTCAGCAAAACGGTCAGCTGTCTCTACATCAGTTCCCTCAACTTGGTCAGGATTAACGACGATAACAGAGTAGACGTTCTTTAACGAATCAGACTCGTCAACCAATACTTCCAAGTTCAAATCGTTTTGGTTGGAAAGGAAAGTAGAAAGGTCAGTAAGCGTGTACGCTTGCTTCTCGCTAGCGAATGTTAGGGTTGCGCCCATGCCATCGCCAAGAGAGTTGTACCAGTCTTGTCCTTCGATATCAGCTTGCTCAAGGCCTGCACCCTTCCAGATGCTAAGTTCTTTCGTGTGGGTACCGGACTCGTCGCCACGAGATGCGAATGGTGATCCACTATCTGCAATAGCTTGGAAAGCTTCTTCAGCTGTCTTACCTTGGATGCCTGCTGGATCTTCTGCAGGACCAACAATAACGAAGTAGTTGTGCATGAAGCTTTGTCTTTCCTTACCGTAACCTTCATCAACGAACTCCTGCTCAGCTGCTGGTGAGTGAACGAGGATGACATCGGCGTTACCTTGGCGACCGTCTTCGATTGCTGCACCTGATCCCTTAGAGACGATTTCCATATCGATACCCGTTGCTTCCTTTAGGGGCTCGCGTAGGTATTCCATCAAACCAGAGTCGTTAACGCTTGTCGTGGTAGTTAGACGAAGTGTCTTTGCTTCTGGAGCTGTAGATTCTTCAGTTTCTTCACTCTCTTCAACTGTGCTTTCCGCTACCGATGTTTCTTCCGATGTAGCTACTGATTCATCTGTCGTTTCTTCCCCGTCACTACCGCACGCGGCGAAGACTAGCATGAATACCGCTGCTAGTAGTAAAAATAAACTCTTTTTTCTCATAACTTCTCCTTTGTTTTC
>CAYMYX010000041.1:0-4968 GCA_964394795.1 uncultured Peptoniphilaceae bacterium | reverse complement strand
GTTCCAGCCCCTCTTTGGCGGTTGATCATTCGCTTACCCTGCAGGTCTTCCAAACTTTGGATATTCTGCGGATTTCCCTTCGGCACGATAATACCCTGGCGGCGGCCGACAACATTGATGGCTACCATTTTATCTTTTCTGAAGAAAAGTTTAACCGCCTCATCGTTGTAGCTTCCGTCTTCGCCCAGTAAGTGGGAGGGCGCCAAGTGGCACTCTCTTGTTACCAAGCTCTTTAGGCCGGCCAACGACCCAACGTGGGAGGAAACCAACGAAGTCTTTGCCCCCTTCTCTGCCAAAAGGTTGCCGATGACGTCCACCACCAAATCATGGGATCCAATGATGACTAGCCTGTTCTCCAAGACTGAACTTGGAATCGGCTCGTGAAGCACGACATCCACTTCGGTCCCTCTCTCGTAACCCTCGGACCTCTGAGGCACGATGACGTAACCATCACTTAGGGCAAGGGACATCGAAGCACCCGCTCCTCTGTCCATCGGGGTTGCCGAATAGCTGTCCCCAATTTTACCAACTTTGACCCGAATGTATTCCTGGTACTTCAAACTGGATACTACATTCTTCGTCAGCTTGGCTCTTAGCGTTACCTGTTCAGGTGTCGGAATATGAGCTCTCTTGCGAAGAATCGGCGCGATGATCTCGCCAAAAATGATATGTCCCGAAACCGGGAAACCTGGGAGACCGATAAAGGGCTTGCTGTCAATCTTCGATAGGATGGCTGGCTTTCCTGGCTTAATAGAAATGCCGTGGACATAAACTTCGCCCAACTCTTCCGCAATATTCACCGTATAGTCATCTCGACCCGCGCTGGAGCCGGCAATCATGCAGACCATATCGTAGTCGGCCATTGCATCTTGGACCGCTTTGAAGAGGGAGTCCCGCTCATCCTTCACGATGGGAAGAACCTCGGCTATTGCCCCCGCTTCGTGGGCCATCCCCTTAAACATCGCCGAATTTGACTCAATAATGTCGCCGATCGTTAGCTCATCCTGGCCGGAGACAATCTCGTCTCCCGTCGGAATGATAGCCAACCGCGGTTGCTTAAACACTTCCACCTCATTCAACCCGGCAGCCAAAAGCACGCTAAGGTCAATTGGCTTCAGTCGGTGAAGTTGAGGGAAGATAAGGTCTCTTTCAATAATATCCTCGCCCATGGGGCGGATGTTCTCCCAAGGATGGACCGCCTTGTTGATGGTGTAACCACCGTCAACCGGAGTTAGTTCCTCCACCATGATGACGGCGTTGTAGGGTTCAACAATTGGGTCCCCCGTGTCGCAAAGACGGAAGTCGTCTTCTTTAAGAAGAAGAGGCTCACTTTCCCTTGCCTGTTGGGTTTTCTTGCTCTCCACCATGATACCATCCATCGCTGAACTGTGGTATAAGGGTGAGCTGACCCGAGCATAGACCGCATTGGCGGTAACTCGACGTAGGGCGTCCCTAACCGGTATCGTCTCAGTTTCCTTCGCTGTAAAATACTCTTCTAATTCCTTAAAATAGGTGCTTTTCGCATCGTCTAAATTCGTCGTTTGTAAATATACTTTTCTCATAACATCAATCAAATGCTAAAGAGGTAAACATCTACCACTTGATCCTTATTCACCCCCTCGTGTTCTGCAGGTATAACAAAGTAGCCGTTAGCTTTAGCCAGCGTCGATAGGTTGCCCGACGCCCCAAAAATTGGCTTACAAGTCCAACCATCTTCAGTCTTTTGGCCGCTCACAAACTGAATCTTGCTCCTGCCCAGTGTGGCTGAAACATTCTGGTCAATGCGGCATGGTATTGCAACTAAGTCCTCCATGCCATAAAACTCATGGAAAGCCGCGATGAATATCGTCTGGAAAACCGCCATGGCACTCACTGGGTGCCCCGGTAATCCTACCACCATTTTCCTGTCGTCGGTAGCAAAGCTCGTTGGCTTCCCCGGTTTAATAGAGATACCCTGAAAGTGCAAACCGGGATTCAAATCCTCTTCCAAAATAGTTGGGACATAGTCCTTTTCCCCCTTGGAACTGGACCCGCTGATGACAATCAAATCGACATCTTTTTTAGTCAATTCGGCAGCTAATAAATCCCGTTGGTCTTCAACGTGCTTTCTTTCCACCACGTCACAGCCCAGTTTCTCGAGCATGGCCCGAATCGAATAGCTGTTGACGTCTCTTGCTTTGGCCATAGGTAATTTTTCACCCGGAGGGACAATCTCGTCTCCTGTTGATATGGTACGCGCTGTCAGCTTTTTATAGACCTCAAGCTCGACGATCCCTAGGCTCATGCAGGCCGCAATAACCTGGGGCGTTACCCGAGCGCCTTTCTTAAAATACAAGAAGCCCTGCTTCGTATCCTCCCCAACCTCCACAACATTTTCCAAATAGGAGATTGGCTTGTAGATACCCACAAGGTCCTCATTAATCTGCTCGGTATATTCAACGGGCACGACCCCGTCAGACCCTTCCGGCAGCATACCACCGGTAGAAATTATGCTGGCTTGGGAAGAGCTAATCGCCGACTTGGGTATTTCACCCATCGGAATTTTCTCCACCACTTCAAGAACAGACGGGATTGCCTCAGTTGCCCCACCCGTCGCCTTGCTCTGGACCGCATAACCGTCCATGGTGCTCTTTCGAAACGCAGGCATATCCTCCGGCGCTACAATATCTTCGGCCAGAATCCGGTGTAGCCCGTCTTCCGTTGCCACCCGCTCCGTCTTATTTAAACCCAGCTCGCCCATTCGTTGAACAATCTGGGCGATAGCCTCCTTCACTGAATACACTGTAAATAACTTCAAAACTATCCTACACTTTCTCGATGGGGTCGCCTACGTGGATTTCTCCACTCTGAACTACCTCAGCAAATACCCCTTCCAGCGGAATAATGCACTCCCCGGTGAATGTCTTAATTCGGCAATGAGGGTGGCACTCCCTTCCCAGTTCAGAAAGCTCGACCACGGCAGTCCCAATTCGAATCCGGTCGCCAACCGCCATCTCATGGAGGAGGATTCCCTCCGTACGAATATTCTCGCCAAGCCTTCCCGCAAGGATCGGAGAATCGGCATCCAAGCCTTCCATCTCTTCCCCACCGATTAGGCATACCTGGCGTGGCCCGTCACCGGATCGGACATCGCCCACGACGCCGATATCTTCCCTAAGTTCCAGACTAGTCACCTGTTCCCTGGGTTTTCTCTTTTCCGTAGAGCGAAATAAAGCCGTCACACTGGCCATACCTGCCAACCTCCACTTTCTACACTACTCGATATCTTTTGATTCTCTGCGGTAGTCCCCCGACTTGCCGCCGGACTTTTCCATCAGCATCACTTCCTCGATGACCATACTCTTGTCCATCGACTTACACATATCATAGACTGTAAGGAGCCCTGCCGAGCATCCACAAAGCGCTTCCATCTCGACGCCCGTCTTCCCCTCACAGGTCACTTCCACTTCACAGTAAAGGAGCGTTCCCTCGAAAGTAAAGTTTACATGAACCCCGTTAATCAGAATCGGGTGGGCCATGGGAATCAAATCCGACGTCTTCTTCGCCCCCTGAATCGCCGCTACTTGGGCAATGGCGAGGACGTCCCCCTTCTTGATCTTCATGTCTTTGATGGCGTCGACGGTTTCTTGGGTCAAGCGTATGGCCCCCCTTGCGACTGCTTTTCGGCTAGTGATATTCTTCTCCGAGATGTTGACCATCTGCCCTCTTTTGTTTTCATCTAAATGCGTAAACATTTAACCTCCAATGTTGTTCATCGATAGGGTTGAAATCTGGTTTTCATCCAGATGGTGCCGCTCCGGTTTTATCCGTAACGCTTCCTGGATGCCCGGCAATACAGACTTTCCTTGTCGGAGGGGCGTCTTTAAATCGATTAGCTGATTGCTGTGCAAGCACGGCTTGATCATTCCGTCCGCAGTCAAGCGTAAGCGGTTGCAGTCTCCACAGAAGTGGTGGGAAAGCGGCTGAATAAATCCTACTCGACCTTGTGCACCGGCTAAGCGATAGTGTTGGGCTGGTGAGCTAGGATCTTGGTTTTCTTCCTTCTTCAATTCATACTTTCCAATAATATTATCCAAGGACATAAAGTGGTCTCTGGTATAGGCGGCTGTCTCTCCGATTGGCATTGCCTCGATAAAGCGAACATCGATAGGATATTCCTTGGTTAGGTTCATGAGGTCCATCACTTCATCATCGTTGATTCCCTTTAAAAGGACGGTATTTATCTTTACCCCTAGTCCTGCATCCAGCGCGGCGTGGAAACCCGCTAGAGCATCTTCGATATTCCCCCCGGTTAGGCTGGCAAACTTAGCCGCATCCAAGGTGTCCAAGGAAATATTTACTCGATCCAAGCCGTCCCGCTTTAATTGTTTCGCCTTATCCTTTAATAAGGAAGCGTTGGTGGTCATCGCCAAATCTTTGATAGCTTCCAGATGGCCAAGGGATCTGATGAAGTGCTCGATACCTGCCCTCACCAAAGGCTCGCCTCCGGTAATTCTAACTTTTTCAACACCCAGCTCAACGAAATGGTGGATGATGTAATAAATTTCCTCCAGGGTCAGGATATCCTTACATGGTTTTTGCTCGACTCCTTCTTGGGGCATGCAGTAATGGCAACGGAAATTACACAAGTCCGTTACGGACACCCGCAAGTAACGTATGTTTCGTTCAAATCGATCTTTCATATTTACTCATTTCTATTTTAGTAGAAAGTTACAAAAATATTTCATAAATGATGATTATTTTTAATATATCCCATAAAATTATGAATTTTTTATATTTCCCATTATAATTGAAATATCTCTATATATGCTCTATTTGAGAAAAACGAAATAGTTCAATTGTTTCAAGATAGGTGAGGAACTTTACTCCGCGAAATAACCCGCTGAATTGCAGTGTTTTACTTGACTAGCGAAGTTTGAGGATCACCTATAATTTAAGTACATTATGAAATCGTTGTCAACTATTTCA
>CAYMYX010000040.1:8195-12190 GCA_964394795.1 uncultured Peptoniphilaceae bacterium | reverse complement strand
CAGCGATGAGCTGAGAAACAATACCCTGATTCTAGGAAGTGAAGGTATAATCAGCTACTATATGGAACAGTTGGGGATTACGACGCCGTTGAACGTCATCACTGACGTGGCCAATTTCGAAGAAGGGAAGATCAACCTCTTCAACGTGATGGACTTGTCTTTTGCGGACATCAACATCGGTGAGGTATCTCCGACAGCAGGCGATGCCGCCTACCAGTATGTGGCGAAGGGGATTGAGCTGGCTATGGCCCACCAAATTGGAGCTGTGGTTACGGCACCCTTGAATAAGGAAGCTCTTCACTTGGGCGGCCACCAGTATGACGGCCACACCGAAATCTTTGCTACGTTGACGGGATCGAAAAAATATACCATGATGCTGTGGAGCGAGAAGTTTGCCGTCGTCCACGTGTCCACCCACTGCTCGCTCCGTGAAGCTTGCGACCGGGTGAAGAAGGACCGGGTTCTGGACGTTATCCACTTGGGTGTGGATGCCATGCACAAGCTTGGCTTAGAGGATCCTAAGATTGCTGTTGCAGGCCTTAACCCTCATAGCGGAGAGAACGGCTTGTTTGGTACAGAAGATCGGGATGAAATTCAACCTGCTGTCGATGCGGCTCGTGAAGAAGGCATCGACGTGGAAGGTCCTGTCCCACCGGATACGGTCTACCTGAAGGCGTCCCAGAAGAAGTACGACTTGGTGGTGGCCATGTACCACGATCAAGGCCACATCCCCATGAAGCTCCTTGCTTTCGATGACGGCGTCAACGTCACGCTGGGTCTTCCCATCCTACGGACTTCCGTCGACCACGGCACCGCTTTCGATATTGCCGGCAAGGGCATTGCCCGAGAAGACAGCATGCTCTGGGCCCTCAAGTTGGCGAATCAATTTTCACAGAATTTGTAGTGAGGTGTTGGACTGAGGGCATGGCCCCCATGCCCCGTTTCACCCCTAGCTATTACTGAATGTAAGCTTCATGATGTTAACCCAACAAGGAGAAAACATGAACAACACCCGAAAACTTGTCACCACCGCTTTCATGATTGCCATGTGTGTAGTCATCCCCATGCTCTTCCATGGCGTACCTCAAGCGGGCCCCACTTTCCTTCCCATGCACCTGCCCGTATTTTTAACCGGCTTTATTTGTGGACCTATCTATGGGCTCCTTTGCGGCATCGCGGGCCCTGCCCTATCTGCGGCGTTGACGGGTATGCCCGCCGGCCCCATGATTCCTTCCATGATGTTGGAACTTGCGGTGTACGGCGTCGTCACGGGCATCCTGTACCGGACCCTGCCTATTAAGAACCACACCGTGAAAGTATACGCCACCCTGATTATCGCCATGCTAGTGGGTCGCGTCGTTTACGGTATCGCCAATACTTATCTGATTCAGGCGGGCAGCTACAATATGGAAGTATGGCTGGGCTTTGCCTTCGTGACTGCCTTGCCCGGCATCGTCATCCAACTCGTCTTTATTCCGATTATCGTGGGGATACTGGAACGAAACCACTTCATTTACGATTAGGCGGGAGGATATATGAAGGATTTACAGTATTACCTCGGACTCTTGGATGAGCGGGAGGCAACCTGTCTCGTCCTCCTAGACGAGAAGATTATTTACGAGTCCCAGGAGGACCGCCTGAAGCCCCTCCTTGCTATCATTAGTGACAGGGACCTGCAAGAAAAGGTGAAGGGGGCTGTGTTGGTGGATAGGGTCATTGGCAAGTCCGCGTATGGTCTGGCTTCAACCCTTGGCTTTAGCCACATCTACACCCCCCTCTATTCGGCGAAGGCAAGGGAGATCGAAGTCGAAGGATCTCCTCAGGTGACCTTCGAGACGGAAGTCCCCCACATCTGCAACAATGCCGGGGACGGTTGGTGCCCGATGGAGAACTTGGTGAAGGATGCTGAGACCGTCGATGAGACGGTAGAACTGCTGTTTGAAAAGATTGGAATAAGGCCTGCTTAGCGGGTCTTTTTTCTTGCTTTCGGATGGGCTGGAAATGGGCAGTTTCTGCCGTTTCTTGAATCCAATCCCTCCCCTTTTGCATTGGGTTAGCCGCCCCTAATCTTTAACAAAAACGAAACAATTCGCCAACTTGGGGTAAGAGTAGGCTGAACGTTTTTTAAGAAAGAAAGGGGTTAATAATGACTGATCGAAAGAACAATGATTTAAATAAGAACAAAGTCGTTGATGAGCATGTTGAAGTCACCCGTGACGGGGACACCGTCATTTATGACGAGTCAACTGTGGAAACGGAAGACCACGTCATCCGTGACAACGACCGAGACCTTCATGACGATAAGCGCAAGGACTTGGGGGACGACCTCCTCAATGATGATGAGGTAGTTCTCACCGAAGAAAGGCGTCGCCGTCGTGACGACACCGACAGAACAGACCGTGACGAAGTCCGTCGCAGAAGACGGGACAGAGCTTACCGAGACGGCGAATACGTCGGCGGTGGCAGAGGCATGCAAGAGCACTTCCACCATGAGGTAGAAAAGCCAGCGGGCTTTAACCTTTCCTGGGGAGCAGTCCTCGCCGGAGCGGTTACCTTTGTGGCAATGTTCATTGTCCTCAACTTCATCACCGCAGCTTTAGGCTTTGGCCTATTGGCTCCAACGGACAGAAATCCGTTTGAAGATGTGGGTGTGACCACCGGTATTGTTACCTTGGTTGTCCTTGCAGTGTCCTTCTTCGTCGCCGGTTTAGTATCCGGTGTGGCAGCCCGCCGCGCAGGTTTCCTCCATGGGTTCCTTACGTGGGCCATGTCCGTACTCCTCCTCCTCTTCGTCACCGTCTCGCTGTTGAGTGGTCTACTCAATATGGTCGCCAACATTACCGGCCAAGTCGTTACAACAACAGTTGACGTAGTTGGCAGCGGAGTGTCAACGACCACCGACGTGGTTACCACAGTAGTTGAAGATGCCGTCGGCCTCGCCGGAGATAACCTGAGCGAAATCGATACGGAAGAACTTCAAACTAACGTGGAAGAGATCCTTGGCGACACCGATGTTCCTGAACTCCAACCCGAATATCTGCAAGGGTTAGCGGATGATAGTTTGAATGATATCACCGAAGCCGGTAAGGAAATATTAACCAATCCGGAAAATGCAGACCAAATTATCGATGACTTGGTCACCAATTTACAAGAGAGAGCCGAAACCGTAGGCGATGCCGCTGACCGCGACGCCATTGCCAACGCTGTTGCTGAGAACACCGACCTCACCGACCAAGAAGCGGAAGAGGCTGTAGATAACATCTACAACGGTCTACAAACAGCAACCATCGAATTCAGCGAACAGATTGATAGAACCGTTGAAACGATTGAAGAAACCCGTGTAGAGGTGGAAAGAACCGTCAGCGAAACCGTCGAAGAAGGCCGCGAAGTAGCCGAAGACGTTTCCGACACGGTATCTACCGGATCCCTAATTATCTTTGGTGGATTACTAGCCGGTCTAGTGATTTCAGCCATTGCCGGAACCATTGGTAGTGCAACATCGAAGAAGTCTTGGGAGCAATAAGATTACAGTAAAACAAAAATAAAATAGTGGAATGTGGGCTATGGTTTTGATCTAAGACCATGGCCCCCTTTTAGATTTAATCAAAATTAAAGATTGTTAAGCCTTAATAAACGCTTTCCTATGTGATATAATAAGGGTGTAATGATAATAAATATATAGAAAGGAGAATTTTAATGAAGAAAAGACTCATCCCTATCTTCCTTCTCTGCTTCCTACTTGCATTGACCGCTTGTAACGATAATGGCGATGCTGAAACTAGCGACGATCCTAGCGAGAGTAGCGTTGTGGAGTCGAGCGTGGAAGAAAGTGAAAGTGCTGAAGAGAGTGATGAAGGCAGTTCCTTGGTCTCATCCGATCAACTACCTGACGGCATTGTCCCTATTGAGGATTATGCGTCCATCTACCCCGCTTACGTGGAATCTTTTGAACAGAATGCGGAGATGGTACAGACTACATACGGTGGTTCAGAGCC
>CAYMYX010000040.1:1673-8095 GCA_964394795.1 uncultured Peptoniphilaceae bacterium | reverse complement strand
AAGGAAGTCGTCCTTCCTTGGGATAACGGCCTGACTGCTGAAGGCGCTTATCAGTACTATCAAGATATGGACTTCGCTGACTGGGAACACCCCACGACCGGAGCTAAGCTCTTGAAGGCCCAGCACCCTGAGACGGAAACCTTTGATGGTTCCTTCCACGATGCGGCTGGCCTAAGCTGTATGTCCTGCCACATGCCGACTACGGAAGTTGCTGGTGAAGAGATCCACTCCCACCATTGGACAAGCCCACTGAAGACAGCGGAGCAATCCTGTTTGACTTGCCACAGTGGCGATACCGCTGAATCCATCATCGAGAAGGCTGAGGCAATTCAAAAGCCTATCGTTGAGGAAACGGAAGTCATTGGTGCTGAATTGGAAACATTCATCAACGCCTTGGCTGACGCGGTTGCCTCCGGCGACTACAGCGATGAAGAGTTAGAAGAACTTCGCGAGATCCACCGGGAAGCACAATTCTTCTTTGACTACGTCTTCGTAGAAAACAGTGAAGGTTTCCATAACCCCACAAAGGCAAATGAAAACCTCCAACACGCGAAAGACTTAATCGAAGAGGGTAACGCGCTCTTAAACAAGTAAGCATTGGAACACACTGAAAGGGCCTTGTTTGCCAAGGCCCTTTTTATCGTTTATCTGAAATTAGTTAGGAACGCCTATGAAAAAAATCATACAAAAACTATCGTCGATGACCTTCGCGGTCATCCTCCTGGTCATCATTGGCCTCGTCTCGGTAGCGGCATCCCTTATCCCCCAGTGGCAGGCGACTGAGTTCTATCTGGGCAAGTATGGGGACACCTTTGGCCACCTCATCCTCTTCTTAGGTTTGGATGACGCCTACGGCAGCCTCTGGTACCGAGGGCTCTTTGTCCTCCTCGTCCTCAGCCTCTTCTTCTGCGTCGTCGCCCGCATCAAGCCGATTAGCCAAGGCATCAAGCGGTCCGGCCTCGTCTCCATGTCTCGGAAAATTGGGTCCTGGTTCCTTCACTTCGGACTTATCCTCATTATCATTTTCTTTGGACTCAATAACCAGTTTGCCTATGAAGGCCGAGTGTATGACGTGCCGGGACAGACCACCCGCCTCAAGGACCAAGACATCTTGGTGGAATTCCACGACTTTAACATCCACCTCACGGAGAACAACTATGTCGACCAGTACGAGACTGACGTCCGCTTCCTCGACCTTGATGGCAAGGAGCTTGACCACGGTCAAATCTCGGTCAACAATCCGATGACGATCAACGGAGTCCAATTCACTCAAGCCTCCTATGGCTATGCGGTGGACGTCGCCATCACCTCCGACGACCAGGACTTTGGCTCAGCCGTCCTCTATCAGGGGGACTACGTCATTGTCAGCGATGAGCGAATTGCGGTGGAGATGGTGGAACTCTATCCTGACTTTATTGAAACGGAAGCGGGCCATGGCACCGCCTCCCCCCTCCTCAACAATCCCTACATCCTCTACCGTTTCTACATCGGGAACGGCCTAGCGGACATGGGCCTCGTCTCCGCGGATTCCACCGTCGAGGTGGAAGACTACACCATCACCTTCTCCAACCCCCAAATGTACTCCGTACTTGCCGCACGAACCGACCCCTTCCTGTGGGCTGTCGTTCTCGGCTGCGCCTTCCTGTTCTTTGGAAGCGTGTTGGCCTTCTTTGGCCCTGAAAAGAAGTCTATAAAGGAAGAGGAAAATCATGTCACAGAATAACTTACTCCAACTTGAAAATATCCTGTTCACTGTTGCCCTAGTCGCCTACGTCCTGTCCATGGTGGGCTACTTTATCACCTACGCCACCAAAAGCGAGAAGCTGGAACGGATCAGCAAGCTTCTTGTCATCGCCGGCTTTGTCTTGCAAACGGGGGCCATCGTCGCCCGCGGCATCGGCGCCGGGCGGCCACCCCTGTCCAACCAGTATGAATTCGCGACGTCCTTCGCTTGGGCCATCGCCCTCTTCTTCCTCCTCTTCAACAGGAAGTACCCCTACCAGGCGATGGGCACCTTCATCCTCCCCATCGTCGTCCTCATGATCGGCTACGCGGCAACTACCAATAAGGAAGTCCGCCCCCTCATGCCCGCCCTCCAGTCCGGTTGGTTGGTCGTTCATGTATTTCTCGCGATCATGGCCTACGGATCCTTTTCCGTCGCCGGAGGAGTAGGGGCCATGTACCTGGTCAAAGACTCCGGTCGTGGGGCCAACCTGCCCCCAACGGACAAGCTAGACAACATCTCCTACCGAGCAGTCGTCATCGGCTTCCTCTGTATTTCCCTCACCATCATCACCGGTGCCCTCTGGGCTCACAAGGCCTGGGGCCGCTTCTGGGCTTGGGACCCCAAGGAAACTTGGTCCCTCATCACCTTCATCATCTACACCGCCTACCTACACATGCGCCGGTCTCGGAACATGCGGGGCCGCAAGGCCGCTTGGTTTGCCGTTATCGGTTTGATTGCCGTTTTGTTCACCTACATTGGTGTGAACACCTTGTTGCCGTCGTTGCATTCGTATGCTTGAGGGGTGGCCCTCGTTGGCCCCTCTCGCCACACCTCGCCTCACCACCAAAGCAGCCCCCTCCCGGGCTGCTTTTTTGCTGTTTGGAATGTCTGCGAGAATGTAACTTCTTTGTTATAATGAACGAATGGATGTTTTTATTTACAGAATTGAGGTGTCTTCGTGACCGAAGGTAAAATTTCAAGAGCAATTAGTCTTTTCGCGTTGCCGATATTTCTCGGCAACCTTTTTCAGCAATTATATAACGTCGTGGACTCCCTGGTTGTGGGCAACGTCCTCGGCAAGGAGGCCCTGGCCGCCGTCACGTCGACGGGCAGCCTGATCTTCCTGATCATCGGCTTCATCGGCGGTATCTTCATGGGGTCGGGGGTCATCGTCTCCCGCTACTTCGGTGGCGAGCGGTACGAAAAGATGTCGACGGCCATCCACACGACCATTGCCTTCGCCTTCTTTGCCGGCCTCTTCGTTACGGTCGTTGGCATGGTGGGCACGCCGTTGTTCCTTCGCTTGGTTGGGACGCCGGAGGATGTCATGCCTGATGCAATCGAGTATCTCCGGATTTACTTCGCCGGCGGTTTGGGGATCGTCTTCTACAACGCCTGCGTGGGCATTTTCCAAGCCACAGGCGATAGTCGCCGCCCCCTCTACTACCTCATCACCGCAGCGGTGACCAACGTCGTCCTCGATATTGTCTTCGTTGCCTTCATAGGAATGGGGGTCGGCGGTGCCGCCCTCGCGACGGTCATCTCCCAGTTCCTCAGCGCAGGCCTCGCCTTCACGAAGTTGATGCGGGTGGATGGCCCCCATCGCATCGAACTCAAGAAAATCCTTATCGACTTTCCCACCCTCCGCTTACTCCTCCAAATGGGCATCCCCAGCGGTGTCCAAAACTCGGTCATTGCCTTTGCCAACGTCATCGTCCAATCCAACATCAATGCGTTCGGTTCGGTGGCCATGGCCGGCTCCGGCGCCTACACCAAACTCGAAGGGTTCGCCTTCTTGCCGATTACCAGCTTCAGTATGGCCCTCACCACCTTCGTTGGTCAGAACCTGGGTGCCAAAAAGTACGACCGCGTCCGCGAAGGGTCTCGCTTCGGCATTATCTCCGGCGTCATCTTCGCCGAACTCATCGGCATCCTGATCTGGATCTTCGCGCCCCAGCTCATCAGCATCTTCAACACCCAACCCGAGGTCGTCGCCATCGGAGTCGAACGAGCCCGCATCATCTCCCTCTTCTTCTTCTTCCTCGCCCTCTCCAACCTCCTGTCCGGCGTCCTCCGCGGCCTCGGCAAAACCAAAATCCCCATGTTCGTCATGCTCCTCACCTGGTGCGTCATCCGGATTGCCTACGTCACCATCATGATCAGCTTTATCCCCGACATTCGCGTCGTCTTCTGGGCCTACCCCATCACTTGGGCGTTGTCGTCCCTCATCTTCGTGGTTTATTACCGGAGCCACAGCAATTTGGCGGAGTTGGCGGGTAATGAATTGTAGGGGGTTTGGGGGGTCAGGTACATGGCCCACGTTTTTCGTCGCTTGGGCGGTGGAATAAAACATTATCCAATAATATGAAAATATGATTTATCGATAATTGCTGGGAATAAACCATATTTCAATAATCCATAAAAATGTTTTAACTGCATGGTCTGGGAAGTAAAACATAATTCCTATATCTGCCAAAATGTATTAATAGCGTCGCGGGAAATACCAAAATTGAAGAATTCGCCCATTTGATATAAAACCACCCCCTTGAATTAGGCCAAAGCCCAACTCTAGGGGGTGTTACATTCTTCTAAGCAACTCCTACTTTAAAGACTCAACAGCATGCTGACCCGCAATGCGGCCGATGCCAAGGTAGAACGCAATAGCTGAGCCCGAGCCAGGATAGTTTTTGAACATGAACTGGCCGCTGGCGACTTCGCCGACGGCATAGAGGCCTTCGATGACCTCGTCAGATTCGTTGAGAACCTGGCCATGCTCGTTGATCACCAAACCACCGATGGTTCCTGAGGAACCCATGTCGTAGCGAAGGGCGTAGTAGGTAGGTCCTTCGATGACTTGGAGGAATTCGGGAGCTTTGCTGAAGTCCTCGTCGTTTTGGGCGGTTGCCAGCTCGTTGTAGCGATCGATGGTGGCTTGAAGGGTGGCGGGGTCCATGTCGACTAGACCGGCAAGTTCTTCGATGGAATCGGCTTTGAAGCCGGTGCCCATGTCGATGGTTGATTCGACGCGGTCGTTGGTCTGGTCGGTGATGGCGTAGATGATGTTGTATTCGGTATCCATCAGTACGCGGGTGCGGTCAAAATGGAAGATGCTCTCGTCAACAAACCGATTTCCATCGGGTAGAACGAGAAGTCCCTTGTATTCTTCGCCGTAGCCATAGTAGGTGCCATGGTTTAGACCGAGGTCGATGCCTGAATCGTGGAAGAGGGTTTTGGCGCCGATGTCCATGCCCATCTGGATGCCATCGCCAGTGTTTCCGGTGTTACCACCGTGTGGGTTCCCTTGCAGCCATGGGTGATATTCAGCTACCATCTCATCATTAGAACCGAAACCGCCGGTTGCTAAGATGACTTTTTGCGCATTAATGGTGACGACACTACCGTCTTTGCGGGTTGCTTTGATGCCGACTACAGCATCGCCATCCATGATGAGCTCGCTACCTGGCGTTTCAACCAATACGGTTCCGCCTTCTTCTTCGATACGTTTGGTCAGGACGGTGGTCATCCCAGCGCCGCCACCTGATGGAGTGTCGAAGCCTTCAACGTAGTGACCGAAAGTGAATGGCTGGCTGGAGTGGAGCTTTTCCAAAGTATCTGCAAAGACAACACCTTGTTCCACTAACCAGTTGATGTTTTCACCGGATTGGGCGGCGATCATGTCGATGAGGGCTTTATCGCCTTGCTCCTCAGATTTGGTGTACCAGTAGTTGGCAAGGTCTTCGACCGTACCGGGCGAATTGGTTTCTTTATGTAAGTCTGATCCCGCGCCGAGAATTTTACCACCGGACATCTGGGTGCTTCCACCTGTGGTGCCCATCTTTTCGATGAGGACGACATCATGGCCCGCTAAGGCAACTTCAAGGGCAGCGGACAAACCTGCGATACCACCTCCGACAACGACAACCTCCGTATCAATGGTCTCATCTTCCCTGGCTTCAGCTGCGACTTCATTTTCGAAGTCGGTTGGATTCAGGCCTGCATCTTCGATGGCCATCTTCACCGCTTCCTTGATACCCGTTGACGTCTCAGTGGCACCGGTTACGGCATCGACTAAGATTGAGTTGTTGTCTACGATTACGTATGGAATTTCTGCGATAGCTGCATCGGAAATTCCGGGTGACTCATTGTGTTCAACGACTTCTACATTTTGGATGGTCTTTTCGTCTGCAAAGGTAACCTTCACTTTGAGACCATCGCTGTGTCCTTTACCGGTGGCTTCACCTACCAGGTCGCCAGCTGGTTCTGTAGAAGATTCTGTAGATTCTTCTGACTCCTCGACGACACTGGATTCTTCGGTTGACGATTCGACTTCACTCGAGACGTCGCTTTGACTGTCCACTGTCTCATTCTCATTGTTGCAAGCAATCAATACAAATGCCAGCATTAGGAGGTAGAGCAGAAAACTTAGAAACTTCTTATTTTTGTTCATTTTTGATCCCCCTTTAGATTTATAAAACGTAAGTAAGTTAACGATTTCATTGTTATTATACCATCATTCCCAAAATAATCCTATCACAATTTTCTTGTAGGGCTACAGAAAATAGAAGTAAGTGTTAGCAATAAAACCCCACCTTTGGAGGGGTGCTTCTTAGGTGATGAGCTTGATACCGGACAGGATGATTATGCAGAAGAGGATGGCCCCTAGCCCTCGTTTTGTTTACTAAGATGTTGGAAAAGG
>CAYMYX010000040.1:0-1573 GCA_964394795.1 uncultured Peptoniphilaceae bacterium | reverse complement strand
GCAGAAGGAATCCCCACGCGGGGATTCCTTTCTTTATAAAACTACTCATCCATCTCTTCCCTCTCCCGCTTCTCGTCGGCTAAACTCTTGACGGGAATGACAAGATTGAGGACCAGGGCGACCAGCGTGGCAATGACGACGGGAGACTTACCGAAGGTCATCATGAACCATTCGGGAGCATTGACAAGGGCTTGGGGTGAGCCGGAAATGCCCATGCCCAGGGCGACGGCGAGGCCGACGATGGTCATGTTGCGGGAGGTGAGGGGTTCTTGGGTGATGAGCTTGATACCGGACATGGTGATCATGCCGAAGACGCCGACGGTTGCGCCGCCGATGACGGATTGGGGAATGGTGGTCATGAGGGCGCCGAATTTGGGGATCAGGGACGCGAGTAGGACGATGACGGCGGCGGAAGAAAAGACGCGGCGGGAGATGACCTTGTTTTGGGAGACGATGCCGACGTTCTGGGAGAAGGTGGCAGTGGGCAGCCCTCCGACGAGGGCGCCGATGAAGGCGGTGGAGCCGTAGCCGATGATGCCGCCGAAGAGCTCGTCGTCGGTGACTTCGCGGTCGAAGCCGCCGATGGTGGTGGAGGAGAAATCGCCTATGGCCTGGATTGAATTGACGATGTACATGAGGGCCATGGAGATGATGGCGGTCGGGTGGAACTCAATGCCGAAGTGGAGGACGGTTGGCAGGAGGACCCAGTCGGCTTCGCGGAGGCTGTCGAAGGAGACCATGCCGAGGATTAGCGCGAGGACGTAGCCGATGAGGATGCCGAAGAGGATGGCCCCCAATTTGATGATGCCTTTCCCCCAGTTGTTGCAGATGAGGACGACGACCATGACGGTGAGGCCGAGGGTCCAGTTCTGCCATGACCCGTAGGTGGGCAGGCTGGCGTTGCCGCCGGCGATGTAGTTGATGCCGATGCCGTAGAGGGACAGGCCGATGGTGAGGACGACGGTGCCGGCGACAACGGGCGGAAAGAGCTTCCGCATGGGCTTGATGAAGATGCCGACGAGGACGGACGCGATGCCGCCAAAGAGTTGGGCCCCCATGATGGCGGCAACATTGCCGTAAGCGGAGGCGATGGCCATCAAAACGGGTACATAAGAAAAAGAGATGCCCATGATGACGGGCAGGCGGGCGCCCAGCTTCCAGACCCCGTAGATTTGGATGAGGGTCGACAGGGCGGACACGAAGAGCCCATATTGGATGAGGAGGGTGGTGTCTTGGGACGATAGCTGCAAGAGTGATGCCACCATGATGGACGGGGTGACGTTGCCGATGATCATGGCCAGGACGTGCTGTATGCCGAGCGGGAAGGCTTTGGACCAAGGCGGTTTCCCGTAAAAGTTGAATAAGGATGTCAGATTGCTGGTTTTGCTTTTGTGTGGATCCATTGGTTCCCCCTTCGCGACTCAAGATATCTCATGTTACCACTCCCCGCCGAATTTGAAAACGCCAGCGGCCGCTTTCGTTGTCACCGCCGGCTCCATTTGCTATAATCAGCCAACGAGTAAAAAAGGAGGGGGCCATGCTCCAGTCAACCACACCACAACGAATCCTAAAA
>CAYMYX010000039.1:7740-13186 GCA_964394795.1 uncultured Peptoniphilaceae bacterium | reverse complement strand
GAATAACAAAAGCTTTGCAACAATTAGCCACTGAGATTATTAAGAATCCTTAACTATATAAAATATTTTATATAAAAATTTGACAGGAGACTCAGACTAACGTACTATTGTATAGAATAATTTAAGTAAAAAATTCAATTGAAATTAAAGGAGACTATTATGTTTGATAAAGTAGCAGATATTATTGTTGATAATTTAGGTGTATCCCGTGACGAAGTAACCCCACAAGCTTGCCTGATGGATGACCTGGGCGCAGATTCTTTGGATGCGGTTGAAATTTCTATGGCCATCTCCGAAGAGCTTGACGTTGAAATCGCTGATGAAGACTTCGCCGAGTTCAACACTGTTCAAGACATCGTTGATTATTTAGAGAAAAAAGAAGCGTAAGCTCAGCACTTATATTCACTTAATTTATTCAGAAACAAAACTAGCTATTTCATGTTTTTAATCCTAAAGGAAAAGATTGTTGTCAGTCGCGCTAGCGGCAGAAGGGGGCGGTGACGCCCCCTCTTTTCCTTAAAGGAGTTTAAGCAGGGAAGCTTTTTGAAAGCCAGATACATGGCCCAAGAAGCTTCAAGAAAGGTAATCATGATTGCAATCTTATTTTCCGGCCAGGGGAGCCAGGAAGAAGGTCTTGGATTAGACCTATATAACGAATACGAAGAGGTGAGGGATCTGTACGATAATCTTCCTTTCTCTTTTGATCTTAAAAAAATCTCTTTTGAAGGCAGCATGGAGGAGATGAGCAAAACCCAGTACACCCAACCGGTCCTCGTCACCTTCCACTTAGCCGTCCTTCGTTTGCTGAAAAAATTTAACGTCCACTACGATATTGCAGCAGGCTTAAGCCTAGGAGAGTACTCCGCCTTGGCGGCTGCCGGCGTCCTCACGGAAGAGGATGCTTTGTCCCTTATCGAGAAGAGGGCAGAGTTCATGGCGGACAGTTGCCACAATAAACCATCGACCTTGATTGCCCTTTTAGGTCAAGAGGTCGACGACGTCACCTCCTTAATTGACCAGTGGGCGCAGCGAGGAATCATTGCCCAAATTGCCAACCACAATGCTCCAGGACAAGTCGTCATTGGTTTAAAGAAGGATGACCAGGAGGCCATCGAGGCAAGTCTCGAAAATGCCGAGATCAAGTTTCGCAACCTAGACGTGGAAGGGGCCTTCCATACGGGGTTAATGAAGGATGCGGCAGAGCGATTGGCCCCCTACCTAGATCAGGTGGACTTTCGGAGTCCCTCGGCCAAACTATACTTAAATTTAACAGGTCAGGAATGGGACGGTAGCGGCTTTAGGCCGATGCTTGTCCAGCAGATGACCTCCACCACCCAGTTTGCCAGCATCTTTGAAGGCCTCCAGAAGGACGGAGTCACTAAGGTAATCGAAGTTGGCAAGAGGAACATCTTTAAAGGCATGTTGAAGCGTATCGATAAGTCCATTGAAGTTATACCGGTACATTCGGTTGAAAGTCTAGAAAAAGCAGTAGAGAAATTGAAGGAGAGTGGGGAATGAAAAGAAGAGTTGTTATCACCGGGATGGGCGTTGTCAGTCCTTTAGGACACGAGATTCCGGAATTCTTAGAAAACTTAAAAAAGGGCTATAATGGTATAGGACCAATGACCCGTTATGATGTAACAAATAGAGCGGCCAAGCTAGCTGCGGAAGTCAAGGATTTTGACGCCGCAGATTATCTGGGTAGAAGAGAAGTTAAACGGATGGACCGGTTCGCTCAGTACGGGGTGGTTGCTTCCATGAAGGCTTTTGAGGATGCCGCCCTTAACGAAGAGATTGTCAAAGACAACGACCGCGTAGCGATCTTCATGTCCAGCGGCATTGGTGGAACGGAAACGCTCCAAGAGGAAATTATCAGGGGATACACCAAAGATTACGATCGTATTTCTCCTTTCTTCGTCCCTAAGGTAATCTCCAATATGGCCGCTGCCCAAGCGTCGATTGCCCTTGGCATCCACGGTGCCAGCATGTGCCCGGTATCGGCCTGTGCAGGCGGCAACAATGCCATCGGCGACGCTTACCGGAGCATCAAGGATGGTTACAACGACATTATTCTAGCCGGCGGAACAGAGGCTTCTCTTGTTGAAACACCAGTTGGTGGTTTCACCAGTATGACCGCTCTATGTACCGCAACGGACCCCGATCGTGCGTCCATTCCTTTTGATAAAGAACGCAGCGGTTTTGTCATGGGCGAAGGGGCAGCTATGTTGGTTCTGGAAGATTATTACCACGCTATGGCCCGCGGTGCGAAGGTTTATGCGGAAGTGGTGGGCTACGGTATTACCAGCGACGCCTTCCACATTACCTCCCCTGTCGAGGACGGTAAGTGGGCAAGTAAGGCCATGCTCAACGCCATCGAAGACGCCGGCATCGAACCTAAAGACATTTCTTCTATCAATGCCCATGGTACGTCAACCCCAATGAACGATAAGGTGGAAACGACCGCGATTAAGAGAACCTTTGGCGAATACGCCACCCAGATTCCCGTCAACTCAACCAAATCGATGACAGGCCACCTTCTTGGCGCAGCAGCTGCTCTGGAAGGCGTGGTCTGTGCTTTGCAACTCAAAGAGGGCTTTATTGCCCCAACAATAAATTACCGTGTACCCGACGAGGAGTGTGACCTGAATATCGTCGCCAATGAGATGGTAGAGGCCGACCTTGAGTACGTCCTCAGCGACTCATTAGGCTTCGGAGGACATAACATCGTCGTGGTCTTTAAGAAATTTAGCGAGTAAGATTCGACTACTAGTAAGGAGTAAAGAATGGCTACACCAGAGCTAAGAGACCAAATCAAGAAAAATTTCACCCAAGTCTATGAAAAGTACAAAGGCAACTTTTACCAGAACCTTTTTCAATGGATGGACAGGAAGGAAAATTCCTTAACCCCAGTGGAGACGGTGACTGCCGAAGTCATCAACATCTTGGATGAGCCTACCGTCAATGAACTGGTTCAATTCTTGCGGGTCTCCTATCCCAACATTGCCTATAAAATCAACAGCCTGGTCAACAAGGGCTACCTCGAGAAAATTCAATCGGAAACCGACAAGAGGGAATTCAAGCTCAGACTAACCGACCAATTCTACTCCTATTACAACAATAAAAACGAGTATACGTTTGAGTCAATTGACAAGTTGGGCGAGGAGCTTAGCGACGAGCAAGCCGAAGCGCTCAACTCCGTTCTGGTCAAACTGGACCAGGATCTTTTGTCGGAAGGGAAAATGGATGAACCTAACGAAACTATTTAATACCAAGTATCCCATTATCGCCGGAGGGATGGCCAACATCAGCACAGGCAAGTTTGCTGCTGCCGTCTCCAACGCCGGCGGTCTAGGCACGATCGCTGCAGGCGGTCTCAATAAAGAAAAACTCCTCAAGGAGATCAAGGATTTCAAGGAAAACTCGGACAAACCCTTTGCGGTCAACGTCATGCTCCTCAGCAGCCACATCGAAGAGCTTGCCCAAGTCGTCGTCGACGAGGAGGTCCCCGTTGTCATCACCGGCGCGGGGAACCCCGGCAAGCTCATAGAGATGTGGAAGGCGGCAGGAATCACGGTTATTCCCGTCATCCCTAACCCCACCATGGCCAAGCGGATGGAACAGCTAGGCGCGGATGCGGTTATTGCCGAAGGAAACGAAGCCGGGGGCCATGTCGGCGAAATGACCACCATGACGATCATCCCCCAAGTCTTGGCTGAGGTCTCTATCCCGGTCATCGCGGCAGGTGGCATTGCCTCTGGTAAGCAGATGTTCGCCGCGGAAGTGCTAGGTGCCTCCGGTGTCCAAATCGGAACCAGCTTTCTTGTGGCCGAAGAGTGCCCCATTCATGATAACTATAAGGACAAAGTCTTGAAGGCCAAGGATACCAACATCGTGGTGATTGGCCGCATCAATGGCTACCCCAACCGGATGATCAAGAATAAGATGTCCAGAAGCTTTGTCGAGATGGAGAAGGAAGGTCGGGACGCCATGGAGCTGGAGCTCTACACCCTGGGCGCAGGTAAAAAAGCCGTCCACGAAGGCGATGTCGCCGAAGGCTCCCTCATGGCCGGCCTAGTCGTTGGTCAACTAAATGAAATTAAACCCGTTCAGCAAATCCTGGATGACCTCTATTCGGACTATGAAGAAGTCAAGGATAAGGCAAGAAGAGGAGAATTTGTATGACGAGTGCAAGACCGGTAGCGTTAATCACCGGAGCAAGTAAAGGAATTGGCCGAGGTATCGCCATCAAGTTGGCCGAAGAAGGCTACCGTATCTTAATCAATTACCGTTCCAACGAAGATATTGCCCAAGACGTCAAGTCTGAAATCGAGCGCTTGGGTGGAGAAGCCGACCTAGTTCGTGGCGACGTGTCCAAATCCGAGGATTGCCAGGACATCTTCGACCGGGCCATGGAAGTCTACGGCCAAGTCGACGTCCTCGTCAACAACGCCGGCATCACCCGGGACAACCTCATCATGCGGATGAAGGAAGAGGACTTTGATGAGGTCATCGAATCTAATCTCAAGTCCGTCTTCCTGATGAGCAAGGTCTTCGCCCGCTACTTCATGAAGAGGCGGGAGGGGCGAATCATTTCCATCTCCAGTATCGTCGGCCTAGCTGGCAACGCAGGTCAGGTCAACTATGCCGCCTCCAAAGCCGGCATCGTGGGCATCACCAAGTCCCTAGCCAAGGAGCTAGGCTCCCGCAACGTCCTCGTCAACGCCGTTGCCCCTGGCTTCATCGTCTCCGACATGACCGACAAACTCCCCGCTGACCTTCAAGAGGAGTACACCAAACTCATCCCCCTCCAGCACTTCGGAGACGTGGAAGATATCGCCAACTCGGTTGCCTTCCTCGCCAGCGATCAGGCAAAATACATCACCGGCCAAGTCATCAGCGTCGATGGCGGCCTGAACATGTAAGGAGCAACTATGCTGAATTCAAACCAGATTCAACAGATTATTCCCCACCGTTACCCCATGCTCCTCGTTGACAAGATCACCGAGTACGAGGTCGGCAAGCGGGCGGTTGGTATCAAGTCCGTCACCGCCAACGAACCCTTCTTCGCGGGCCATTTCCCCGACTACCACGTCATGCCCGGTGTCCTCATTATCGAAGCCCTCGCCCAAGTCGGCGCGGTCGCCCTCCTCTCCGAGGAAGACAACAAAGGCAAGATTGCCTTCTTCGGCGGCATCAAGAAAGCCAAGTTCCGCCGCCAGGTCGTCCCCGGCGACCAGCTCGAACTCGAATGCGAGATGACCCGCAGGCTCAGTCCCGCAGGCGTAGGCAAGGCCGTCGCTAAAGTCGACGGCCAAGTGGTCTGTGAGGCGGAGTTGACTTTTGTGATTACGGATGCGAGTAAGGACGATACGGCTGAGTAGGATCGAAAATGTAAGGCAACAGAAAAATATCGAACAGAGGCGAGCAGGGGACTGCTCGCTTCTTT
>CAYMYX010000039.1:0-7640 GCA_964394795.1 uncultured Peptoniphilaceae bacterium | reverse complement strand
GGATGGCCCAAGAAGGGGTTTATCCCGCGCTTCTCGCTTACCAGCTGAAGTTGGAACAGGTGGCCAAAGGTGGTTACAGCGAGTCTGCGGTGAGGCGGGCGAAGGCGAATGCCGGCTACTTGGATCAGATCGATTCGGCGACGCTGGAGATGACCGACCTGATTAATGACATTGTAGCAGAGGGGGACGATGACCGGGTTATCAAGCGAATGATCGATGAGTTACGGCCCAAGATGGATGAGCTATCTGCTTTGCTCAACCAAGCTGAGCTGAATACACCCTATGAGGTGTGGCCATACCCAAGTCAAGACCAATTGGTTGTTCAATAAACTTAATCGTGATTCCATAAAAAGAAAGAAGGCCTCCTGCTGACGCCGTCAGCGGGAGGCCTTTTCTCTACAGAAGAACTTGAGAATGATATAATGGCATATAGTGGAAACGAGACGACTAGAAAGGTGAATAAAATGAATTTCAACCCAATGACACCCGAAGAACTCAACAACAAATTGACCAAGGAGAAGCCCGTCTTCCAGATTGTGCTTCTGTTTGCCGAAGACCCCATGATTCCTTTTGAAGAGGACAGAATGCGGATTCTGGGCGAGACCTTTGGTACTATAGAAAAGACGAAGGACCACGAGACCATGTTCGGCTACTACCTCCTTGACGAGGCGAAAACCGAGGGAGAGCTAGACGAGAGGGCCATAGAAGACGCCCCCTTCCTGGCCATCACCAAGGTAGCGGACTTCCATCCGGCAACAATCACCAGCTTGGAAAGAAGCCAGATGTGGGATATCTACGAGGAGAGGGACCAGTTGATTAATGGGATGGCCCACCAAGTCACTGGCCTCATGATGAACTTCGACGACGTGCCTTTACAGAAGAGGGTGGATGTGGCCATGGACTTCATGGAAGCCCTCCTGCAAATCTATCCCGATGCGAGTGCCGTGTTTTTCCCAACGGCGGGCAAATTGATTAAGGCTCAGGACATCCTCGCCAAAAAAGCCAACCGGGAAGATCGCTTCATCTCCTACGCGATGAATATCCGCCTCTTTGCCTTGAATGACCAAGATATGCTCATCGACACGCTGGGGCTCTATGCCTTAGGTCTGCCCGATGTCCAATACCATTACCACGGCTTGGATACCGTGACGGTGGTTCGCCACGCCTACATGCTGGCTAAGTTCATCCTCGACTATAACAATCCCATCAAGGAAGGCGACCCCATCAATGCCATCGAGGGTCTAAATATCTCTGACGATAGGACTTGGGATATGCATTTTGAGGATTCTATGGCCCAGCCCAAGCGCCAAGTGGTCGACGTCAACAGCCAGGAATACGCCAGCGGTGGCCGGAATTACGCCACCGAGGAGGACGACAATGAGTAGGCTCCCCGTCATTTTCATCGGCCACGGGTCGCCTATGAACCTCATCGAGGAAAATCCTTGGACGGTTTGCTGGGAGGATATTGCCTCCAAAATCGAAAAACCGAGGGCCATCCTCATGATCTCCGCCCACTGGTTCACCGAAGAGAGTTTGATCCAAGGGGACGAGTTTCCCGAAATGATCTATGATATGTACGGCTTCCCCGATGAAATCTATGAGATCCTATATCCGACGAAGACGGACAAAGACCTGATCGACCGCGTACAAGAACTACTTGGCTATGAAGTCAGAACAGAAAAAGACCGAGGCTACGACCACGGTGCCTACGCCCCTCTGGTGAAGATGTATCCTGAAGCGGATATTCCTGTTGTCCAACTTTCTGTCCGAAACACCGCGACCGCCAAGGATTGGTACGACATTGGGCAAAAGCTCCAACCTTTGCGGGACGAAGGCGTCCTCATCATTGGCAGCGGAAACATCGTCCATAACCTACGGGCGGTCAATCCTCGTTTAGGCGACAAGGCCTATCCCGAATGCGTTGAATTTGAAGAGAGGCTTCTGTCGTATCTGACTGCCGACTCGACAGACACCTTCGAAGACATCTTCCAGTGGAATACCTTCACCGGCGCACAAATTGCAGCGGCCTATCCCGACCACCTTGCCCCCTTCTTCTATTGTGTGGGCGCGGCGGGGGAACCGGAAGCAAGCGAACCGGCTGTCCTAACCCAAGACTACCTTTGGGGGGCCATGAGCATGACCAACCTCGTTTGGTCCAATTAGCCGAAAGGAAAAAATCCTTCAGCGGAGAAACTTGACAGCTTTCCTATAATAGAAGTATAGGGATTAGAAAAAGCTGTTAAGGAGGAATAATGAAGAAACTAGCTATTTTACTACTATTGACACTGGCAGTATTAACGGCATGCCAGAATACGGCTGATGAAAGCGAAAGCACCCAAGACCAGACAACTCAGTCCGAAGGCGAAAGTACCAACGACGGCTCAACGCCGGTCGTCTACACAACCACCTTCTCGGTCTATGACTTTGCCAAAAAGATTGCCGGTGACGAGATTGAAGTGATTAACCTTTTTGAAGGTGTTACCAATGCCCACCACTGGGAGCCCAGCCCTGCAGATATCGTCAAACTGAATGAGGCGGACGCCCTCTTTATCAACGGGGCTGGCTTCGAGACTTGGTTGGACACCCTGGTGACCAATTTAAGGGACGTTGAGCTCGTGGATACCTCAGTGGGCGTAGACCTCCTACCAACTGATTACGAGGATGACCATGAGGGCCATGCCCACCTTGACGACCACGACAACGACGAAGACCCCGACCACGTTGATGTTAGCGTAACCGAGTACGAGATGGATGTGGAAGGACCGGAAACCGATGACAACCATGACGATCACGATGATCACGACCATGGCGCCTACGATCCTCACTACTGGGTCAGCCCCGAGGATGTGAAGAAGCAGGCGGAGAATATATACATGGCCCTCATTGAGCTTAATCCAGAAGCCGAAGAAAGCTTTAAGACAAATTATGATGCCCTTAAGGAAGAATTGGACCGGTTGGATGAGGTCTATGAGGATGGCCTGAAGAATCATGCGGGAAAAGCGATTGTTGTTCCTCATAAGGCCTTTACCTATTTGGCTGACGAGTACGATTTGGTGCAGATTCCAATTGAAGGCTTGTTGGCGGATGGAGACCCCAACCCTCAGCGGATGGCGGAGATTGTGGATTTGGCGAACGAGCAGGGTATCCAGTCCGTTTTCTATGATCCTTACGGGTCGGACCAAACCGCGAGTCAGATTGCCAATGAGATTGGTGCAGAACTTGCGCCCCTTTACACTTTAGAATCCATCTCCGAAGAGGACGAGGCCAATGGGGAAGACTACTTCAGTCTGATGAGAAAAAATTTGGAGAGCATTGTTTCGTCTTTCCGTTAAGTTGAAATGAAAGTGGAGTGAGAAGATGACCAACGTCTACAACTTGGTCGATGTCAGCTTTCGCTATTCCAGCGACCCTGTCATTGACGATGTTACCTTTTCAATAGAAGCCGGCGATTTTGTCGGCATTATCGGCGAAAACGGAGGAGGGAAGACCACCCTTCTCCGTTTATTGACCGGTGAAAAGCGGCCTCTGTCTGGCAGCTTGTCCTTTTTTGGGAAGGAAGGGGTGACAAAGGACAACGTTCTGCGTTTGGGTTATGTCCCCCAAACCAATCCTGCCAATCGGTCATCCTTTCCCATCCACTGTGAAGAATTAGTTTCTTTGGGCCTTGCCCATAAGTTGAAGCATCGCCCGTTTCTCAGACCGGAAGAAAAGAAGGCCGTTTATGACTCCCTTGAGCACTTGGGTGTCCTGGATCTCGCGAAGAAGAATTTCCATGAGCTCAGCGGCGGCCAGAAGCAACGGGTCCTCATCGCCAAAGCTCTGGTTACCCACCCGGATGTCCTCATCTTTGATGAGCCAACCGTCGGCATCGACGAGAAGAATAAGGCCAACTTCTTCCACATTCTGGACCACATGAACGAGGTCCATGGTATTACCATCATCATGGTCACCCACGAAACCGGCCTTGGGGCCGCCCACTGGAACCGGACCTTCCGGATCGAGGGGCACAGAGTGGAGGAAGTATGTTAGCGTATGGTTTCATGCAAAAAGCCCTCCTTGTTGGCTTTTTCCTCGGACTGATTATCCCCCTCATGGGGGTCATTGTCGTCAATCGAAAGACCTCAACCATCGGAGACGCTCTGTCCCACACCTCCTTAGCTGGCATTGGTCTAGGACTTTTGCTGGGCATATCCCCAATAATTGGGGCCATAGTCGCCACCATCCTCGGCGCCTTTTCTATCGAGGTCGTCCGGAGGAATTTTCCGAATTATGGGGATATGGCCACCGCGATCGTGATGTCCACGGGCATCGGCCTCGCGTCGGTCTTTAGTGACTTCGTATCGTCGGCAGCTAACTTTGAAAGCTTCCTTTTCGGATCTATCGTTACCGTTAGCGACGCCGAAGTAATCGCATCCATTGTCATCAGCGTGTTGATTCTCCTCATGTTTTTTGTCCTCTACTACCAGCTCCTCTATCTCAGCATTGATACTGAGGGAGCCAGGTTGGCGGGCATCAAGCGGAACCGAGTGGAGTTTATCTTCACCTTGTTCTTAGCGATTACTATCGCGATTTCTTCCCGTATTATCGGCGTGTTGGTGGTATCGTCCCTGATTACCATCCCCGTTGCCTGTGCCATTTCTCTGTCTTTGAGCTACCGGAAGACAATCATTTCCTCCATGATTTTTGGGGTTATCTTCGTCATCGTCGGCTTAGTCATCTCTTTCTATAACAACCTAAAACCAGGTGGGGCTATCGTTTTAACCGGTGTGGTCATCCTAATCCTTCTTCTTGTTTTCCGGTCGTTGGTAAATTCCAGCAGAAGGAAACGGAAGACGTCAGCCAAGAAAGAAGTCCTGGTTTTAGCCGATGAAGAACCATGCTTTGGCGAAAATTGCGCCCGCCCCGAGAAAAGTTTGGAGGAAGAATGAGAGCATTAGTACAGAAGGTATCCCAAGCCTCCATCACCATCAATGGGGAAGAGGGATCTTCCATCGGAAGGGGCTTTGTTGTCTTTGTCGGTATCGGAGCCAATGATGGAAAGGCGGAAGCGGAGAAGATTTGGAAGAAGATCTCCAAGCTTCGAATTTTCGAAGACGAGAACGGAAAGACCAATCTGGATTTAGAGACCGTAGGCGGGTCCCTCCTGATCGTCTCCCAGTTCACCCTACTGGCCGATTGCAAGAAGGGGAACAGGCCAAGCTTTATCGAAGCGGCCAGACCTGAAGTCAGCGAGCCCTTGTATGAGTACTTCATCAGCTTGGCGAAGGCGGACTACGATGATGTCCAGACCGGGGAGTTTGGTGCGGATATGCAGGTGGCATTGGTCAATGATGGACCCTTTACGATTTGGTTGGATACGAAAGATTTATAGCCGCCAAGCCAGGAAGGCTTGGGGCTTTTCAATTGGAAGAAGATAGTAAGGAAAAGAGAATGGAAAAAAGAAAAGAAGTAAAACCCTATACGCCGATATCGCCTGCGTTGGAGCGGAAGAACATCGTCGTCTTGGTAGAACCTGAGATTCCCTACAACACGGGAAATATTGCTAGGACCTGTGTCTCGACTAATACAGCCCTCCACTTGGTTGAACCGCTGGGCTTTTCGATTGATTCCAAGCAGGTGAAAAGAGCAGGCTTGGATTACTGGGAAGAGGTGGAGCTTGAGGTATGGCCCTCGTTTGAGGACTTTAAAGTATTCCTAGAGAAAGCCGTGGAAGACGGCTACCAGGCAATCTACGCGACGACCAAAGCAGACCGCCACTTAGGAGATCTTGAGGTTAGTGGGCCATGCATTATCCTCTTCGGCAAAGAAACAGCGGGTCTTCCGGAAGATTTTATCCTGGAAAACCCGCAGCGGGGTATTCGTATTCCTATGTTTGACACCTATCGGTCTTTAAATCTATCCAATTCCGAAGCTATAGTCCTCTACGAAGTTCTCCGCCAGCAAAACTATCCTGGCTTGCATTAGGCTAAAGAAGTTCACGCTCCAAGACCTCGAGAACTTCCTCAAAGGAAGTGACAAAGTGGCCATGCTTCTGAACCGCACCAAGAATGTAGTGGTTCATGCCGACAGTAGGAACGTCGTATTGGTTGGCGGACTTGAGGCGGATATCGGAATTGACTCCGATGATGATCTCCGTATCGGTAAAGATGGCAATCCCCAATTCGCAGGCAACCCCCATGTCTTCCTTAGATAGGTCACAGATGAAGATGTCACATTCCTTGACAGCATTGGTATCCCCATCGTAAATTTCGATTGGCGTAGGTAGCGTCTGCTTGTCCGCATTGAAGGGTTGGTCGATGGGGTTGAAGATGTCGAGATCGGGGAAGCGGTCTCTGAGCATTTTTCCTTCCAATTTACGTTGGGCGACATCGGCTTCGTTAAAGAGTGATCCGGCTAAATATACTTTCATGTAATCCTCCCTTATTGTTTGTTCCTATTATAACTGAACTTTTATGGTGCATTGATCAATTTCTGTAAACAAATCTTTATAAAGCCTCCACAAATAAGGGGTAAACTATGGACAAACTGGATGCTATCCAGTCGGAGGTTTTATTGGCTGAATTCAGCCAAGTAACTAAACACTCAAGGAGAGAAGAAAATGAAAAGAATAAAAACGAAAATAATCACCGTATTTTTAGCGGCTGTGTTGATGCTCATCCCTCTGGGAACGAACCAAGTAAAGGCAGCCAAGGTTGCTAAGCCAGTATTCGCTTATGGGGAAAGCTTAACCGACGAAGAAATTGAAGAGACCAGAAGGCTCTTAGGCGCAGGCGATGATGCAACAGAAATCGAAGTCATGATCAATGAATTAAACGGTCTGTTACACAACGACTACCCTTACTACCAAGTATATTCCTCAGTCTATATCGCCCCTAACAACGATGCAGAGGGAATTAACGTCGAAATCAAGACGCCTTCTACCATCACTACCATTACCGAAACCCAATATGAGAATGCGGCCATCACTGCTGGTGCTACGAATGTAGATATCACCGTAGCTTCCGTAAAAGCCGTTGACGGTTCAGGAGCCCTAGCAGGCGTTTACAAGGCCTACCAAGCGGAAGGCAATGAACTACCCCAAGTCAACGTCAGAGTCGCTCAAAAAGAGCTAGAAGTCACCTCAGAGATCAACGAGGAGAACAAGGACAAGGAAGGCTACTCCGACGACCTATTGAACGCAGCAATCGCTGAGATTAAAGCACAGATTCAAAAGGAAAAAGAAGAAGCCGGTGGTAATACGAACAACATCAATATCAACAATATCGTCAATACCATCATCAACAACTACAATCTACAAAACATCCTATCTCAACAGAATGTCCAACAGATTGAAAACCTGATGAACGACTTTTCATCCATCGAGTTTACGCAAGAGCAGAAGAATGCCATCTCCGAATTCGGCCAAAACCTAGTCAACAAAGGTGGCGAACTTCTAGACCAAGCAAGAGCTTCCTGGGATAACATCGATGAAGAAACCAAAGAGAATGTCGGTAACTTCTTCACCAATCTATGGGATGCCATCGTCCAGTTCTTTAACTCTATTGTAGATGCTGTAAAGGGTCTCTTTAACTAAGTAAGAATCCTAAACAACAAAATAAGATAAACGTAAAGGGGCTGTTGCAAAACAGCCTCTTTTTTTG
>CAYMYX010000038.1:11591-13339 GCA_964394795.1 uncultured Peptoniphilaceae bacterium | reverse complement strand
ACACAGTCCTCTTTTCTTGTCTTGTTGTAACTAACTGGGTTGGGGCTCATCAATTATATCAGCAAAGAAAGAGGACTTGGCAATTTGCCAAGTCCTTCTTTGTTATATAGGGTCTATTTTGCATCAGCCCCTTCATTTACTTTTTATTCTTCGTCACGTAGACGTTTTTCAGCGTCGGCTAACTCTTGATGGAGGTTAACGGTAGGTTCTTCCTCGTCACCATAATCAGATTCTTGGACACCATAGTCAACGCCAGTATGATTTAGCCCTTGAGGATCTTCAGCAAAACCACCTTCTCGAGCTTCTTGCTCTTCCTCGAGATGGAGTGGACCTTCAGGAGATGCTTTCTTCACGACGTTCGTGTCGTTTGCAGCCTGCGCAGAAGGATAGGTCGCTGTGTCTAGTTCAACTTCCCGAGCTTGCTCATTAAACGCTCTCTCGGACTCTTCTTCTTTAGCCTCTTGGCTTCCGTCAGGATTGTAGTCTGCTTCTTCAACTTCTTCGGTAACTCTAGGTTCCATAACGGGTGCATGAGTACCGAAGTTTTTATCTTGCTCATTGCGGTCTTCGTGTTGGGTATCGAATTCTTCCGGCTCCATGCCTACTTCACGAGATCCGTGGTTTCCTGTTGGATTGTAGACCACATCTTGAATACCTTGGTTGCCTTCTGGGTTGATGCCTTCCTCATAAAATTCCCGGTCTAAGTCAAGAGGCTCTGCATGGATATGATCAGGATTGCCTTCATGGTCATAATCATGACGTGCTTCACGGTCTACATCGCGATGAACTCCGCCAGTTTCCGGTCCGTCAAGGATGCTATCGCTTAATGTGCGGTCGCTTCCTGGAACGGTAGAATCAGGACCTTCCTTAAGGATTTCGTAGTCATCCAATTCTTTGCCTTGGCTTTGATGTACAGGATCGTTATCCATAGATTCACCTGCCGGGTTGGTTCGGATTGGAGTGTGATCACCGGTATTGGCATCTTCAGCTATCGATGGGGAGTTAGCAGGTTCTTGGTAGCCTAATTTGGGGTCATAACTTAGTTTATCTTTATGCTCACCATAGCGTGGGTGCTTAGGGTCGTTCCAGCTAAGTTCTTCGTTCCTATTATCCGGATTGTCAATAGGTCTATTCTCATCGTTTCTCATGCTTCCTCCTTAAGTTTTGTGAATCAGTCGATTACTGGATATTAGAGAAGGTCATCACTTTCCATATCGTCATAGCTCTCTTCGAATTCATCTGTGGTGTCTTCGGCCATATCATCGTAGGATGTGCGAACAAATTCCCCATCCTCATTGTAATGGTCGAATTCTTCATTATCATAGTTACGGTTGAGATGTACCGGATCGTCGATGCTGATGGCATCTTCAAAATAACGAGGGTCATCGTAGTAGTCATCACGGTCTACTACAAGGATATACTCGCCATGGTTGAGGGCAATGATGGCATCTTCTTTCGCTTCTTGATCCCAATCGTAATCATCGAATTGGACAAGGTCTGGGTTCTCACCCGTAAAGAAAGCGGAGATGCGGTCCCCCAAACTAGGCTCGCCATCCTCGGCATCCACATCGTAATAATCGAGGGTGGTATCCGCAAGTTCATTAGCGGTAATGACTTGGAATTCATTATCCTCGAAACCGTCCAAACGTAAGTCTTCAATGCGTTCTACCAATTCTTTTTCTGTAGCAAATACTTCATAGTTTCTCATGAAATCCTATCCTCCATCGTGTTCGCTTAACGAAAATATA
>CAYMYX010000038.1:9942-11491 GCA_964394795.1 uncultured Peptoniphilaceae bacterium | reverse complement strand
GCCGTATTTATCGCGAGTCTTGGCGAACTATTCGTCTTTTAACTCTTGATCATGTGGTTTCTTTAAACTGAAATTCTCCAAATCGGAATAGTCATCCGCCTTCGTTTTTTGCTCCGTTCCTTCCGGCGCATCGACGGGGAGTAGGGAGTCAGGTCGAACGGTTCCTTGCTGCGTATGAATAGCCGCATGCTTCTCATCAAATATCCGAGCATCCGGATCATTCATGTTCTTGGCATTTTCCTTCTGACCCTCATTATCCGGGCTGATATTCACATCTTGCTCTTCAATTCGATCTGGTCTTTCCTTGAATTCTCTTCTGTCATTATTCTCAGTCATTGCTCTTCTCCTTATGTTGATTTTCTACCATTATCCTGAGAAAACTTATACCCTAAGGGTATCTAACTTAACAGCGTAACAGGGCGGTTGGGGGCCATGTACCTGACCCCAAAACCCAATAATTTCCAGTAAAAACCATAAGGAGAAACCATGACAGACCGAGCCGAACAGAAGTCGATTCGTTTTCTAGAAATCTATGACCAACTGGACCGCTACATGCGGACCCATCTCAGTGAAGACCACCCTCATGACCAAGACGATGCCCATTCCGCATTAATTCGGAAGCTAGCCAAGCGTAATCCCATCTTTAAGAAATATAAATATGACCTTCTTTCCTTTGCTCGCTTGCGTAACTCCATTGTCCATAATCCTCAAAAGAAGCTTTTCGATCCCATTGCAGAACCCCATGATGAAGTCCTAGCTCTATACGAAGACCTGCTCAAGGAGGTGACCGAGCCGGACTTAGCTATGTCCATTGCCGTGCCTCGGGATAAAATGCATATTGCCTTCCTCAACGATAAGGTCCTGCCCACCATGCGCCACATGAGCAAGAACCATTACAGTTCCGTACCTATCTTGAATCAAGGGGACTTTGTTGGCGTCTTCAGCGAACGGGTCATGTTTCAATTGCTTGCAGACATGGAGCATATCTCTATCGAAGACGATATGACCTTCCAAACTTTGGAAGATTACCTAGCCCTTGACCAGCATGATAGCGACACCTACCTCTTCCTACCAAAGACGGTGTCCATTGTCGAGCTAGATGATCTCTTTGCCAATGCCATCGATGGGGATAAGCGAATCAAGGCAGTGTATCTCACTGAAAACGGCAAGTCATCGGAATATCTCCTAGGGATGGTCACCGCTTGGGACTTGGTTGGCATCGAGGAAGTGGAGTACTTGGAGTAGCATATTTTGTCGTGAAATTCGCTGAGAATTCTCGTAACTAAATGAGGTAACCCGCTAACTTGCAACGTTTGTCGGCGAATATTTTGTGAATGGAGACAAACGTGTTAAAATAGGGGAGACACTGAACAAAAATAATTTACCCATCGGCAATAATAACGATTGCAAAAAGGAAGAATCAGTCAGTGATTTTTCCTTTTTTTATCGTTGCTGATGAATTTTACGAACGGAGAATAAAGATATTGAAGATAGAGCAACTTAGAGCGGTAAGAGGGCCTAACTATAGCCACAGCAAACCATTAATCTT
>CAYMYX010000038.1:0-9932 GCA_964394795.1 uncultured Peptoniphilaceae bacterium | reverse complement strand
GAAGAGTTGGAGACCGTACCAACGAGCTCAGTTGAAGGACTACGTGAGAATATCGAAAAGATGATCCCCAGCCTGGTGAAGCACACTTGCAGCCCCGGTGTCGAGGGGGGCTTCTTTCAGCGCGTTGAAAGAGGAACTTGGGCGGGCCATGTCATCGAGCACGTCGCCCTCGAGTTACAAAATCTGATTGGCCACCATGTCACCTATGGCAAGACTTACACCTTAAGCCAGAAGGCCCACTACTACATCGTCTTCCGCTATTTGGATGAGCGGGTTGGTTTGTTGGCGGCGGAGATGGCCTTCAACATCGTCGACAAGCTGTTCAAGGGGGAAGTAACGGACATTGAGCCCTTGATTGAGGAGCTGCAGGCACTGTCGGATATCTCGATCTATGGCCCATCAACCCAATCGATTGTAGACGAAGCGGAGAAGCGGGGAATTACTACATATCGCCTCAACGAGAATTCCTACGTACAGCTAGGACAGGGCAAATTCCAAAGACGGATTGAAGCGACGACGATGGATAGCACTTCCGCCATCGCTTGTGGTATTGCGAAAGATAAGGAAAGAACCAAGAACATCCTCCACGAACAAGGCGTGCCTGTGCCTTACGGCAAGTCGGTCTACTCTTTGGAAGAGGCTAAGAAAGAAGCGGAAAGCCAGGGCTACCCTGTCGTGGTTAAGCCTCTAGATGGCAACCATGGCCGCGGCGTCACCACCAATATTACCAATGAAGAGGAATTGGTCGAGGCTTTCGAAGCCGCCAAGCAAATCTCTTCCTACGTCATCGTGGAACGCTATCTGAAAGGGTATGACTTCCGCATCTTGGTCATCGACAACAAATTTGAAGCAGCTGCCTTACGAGAGCCAGCTTATGTCATCGGCGATGGTAAGAGCACGGTGGAAGATTTAATTGAGGTCATCAATCAGGATCCCAATCGCGGCGATGGCCACGAAAAAGTCCTCACTAAAATCCTCATCAACGATGAGACCCACTATGTCTTAGATCAACAAGGCTTCAAGATATCTGATGTGATCGAAGACAAGAAAAAAGTCTACGTCCGCCAGACCGCTAACCTAAGCTCTGGCGGGACCGCAGTGGATGTTACAGATAAGGTCCACCCCCACAACATCACCATGGCGGAACGAATTTCCCGAATTATTGGCTTGGATGTCATGGGTATCGATATTATCGCTGAAACCTTGGACAAGCCTTTAACGGAACAAAACGCAGGCATCATTGAAATCAACTGTGGACCTGGCTTCCGCATGCACCTCAGCCCATCAGAGGGCAAGCCAAGAAACGTGGGCAAAGCCGTCGTGGACATGCTCTTTCCTGAGGGAGCCGAGCACTCGATTCCCATCTGTGCCATTACAGGAACTAACGGTAAGACTACAACGACGAGGCTCATCTCCCACATCTTAAACATCAGCGGTTGCGTTGTCGGCATGTCTTCAACAGGCGCTGTTGTCGTCAACAATATCCCTATCCTAAAGGGCGACTATAGTGGACCGATGGGTGCGCAAAGCGTCATGAAGGATGCAACAGTCGACCACGCCGTACTGGAAGTTGCCCGAGGCGGCATCTTACGACGGGGCCTAGGCTTCAAAAAATGCGATGTCGGCGTTCTCCTGAACGTTTCTTCCGACCACTTAGGTCTGGATGGCATCGACACCTTGGAGCAGCTGGCCAGAGTTAAGGGTGTCGTTACAGAATCCGTTAAAAAGGACGGTTACGCGGTCTATAACGCTGACGATCAATTGGTTGTGGATAGAGCCCACCTGACGCCGGGAACCCCAATCTTCTTCTCCATGGACAAGGAAAATCCCATCCTTTTGGAGAATTTGAAAAAGGGTAGTGTCAATGTAACGATCGATAACGATGAAATTGTCCTTCAACGGGAGGGTGGCAACTTCGCCATCGCCCGAGTTGACGAAGTACCAATTACCTTTGATGGCCAAGCCAAATTCAATGTTCAAAACGTCATGGCAGCCGTTGGAGCAACCTTTGGTCTAGGCGTAAGTGAAGAGCACATTCGTGCAGGCTTAATCAGCTTCAGTTCCACCATCGGTCAATCGCCAGGTCGTATGAACGTTTTCGATATCGGCGACATGAAGGTAGTCTTGGATTATGGCCACAACGTAGGCGCTGTCCATGCAACCGGCGAATTCCTTCGCAACATGATGCCCGGACGTGTTATCCGCTTATCGGAAGGTACCGGTGACAGGAAGACAGAAGACATCATCGAGTTCGGCCAAGCCCTTGCCCACTATAGCGACTACCACATCATTGCAGATACAGCACCTAGGGGTAGAAGACTGGGCGAAACCGCCGAGTTGATGCGGGATGCCATGATCGAAGTCGGTGTCCAAGAAGAAAATGTCGAAATCATCCTCAACGAAACGGAAGCGGTTAAGAAAGCTCTTGAGATGGGCGAACCAGGAGACCTAGTCATCCTCCAAATCAACAATATTCAAAAAGTTTCCGAGCAAATTTTAGATTTCAAGAAAAACTATATTGAAAAAACAAAGAAGGACGAGAAACCAGTAAAGTAGAAGCCAGAAATGGAACCAAGAAAGGGGAAAGACGTGACTAGAGCAGTGATCATTTATAATCCCCACAGCGGCAGCGAAGATGCCCTTAATTATGCGGAGAGGTTAACGGAAAAGGTAAATTACTTGTACGACGAGGTGGACAGTCGGCCCATCAGCGAGGACCTAGGTCCTAAAGAGTTGGTCATCAAAGCCTGCCAAGCGGGCGTTGATGCCATCTATATCATGGGCGGCGACGGCACGATTAGCGAAGCAATCAACGGCCTATACGGCCAAGCTTGCCAACCCACCATCGGCATCTTACCTTTCGGAACCATGAACAATTTAGCGACTATGCTAGGGATCCCCCTCGACCACAATCAAGCGGTGGAAATGCACGGGGACATGGCCAAGAAAAAGATTGAACTAGGCTTGGTTAACGACCGCCTCTTCATCAGCTCCATTACGGCGGGTATCCTCCCCAAGTTTATCGATGAAGTGGAATCCGAGGAGAAGAACAAGCTGGGACCCTTAGCCTACATTAAGGGGGCCATGCAAGCCCTAACCAACGACAAGACCAACCGCTTCCGCATTACCTTTGACGGTCAAGAAGAGGAGTGGAACTTCGGCGCCCTAGTCGTAGCAACAGGCAACAGCATTGCCCGCATGCAAAACTTCTTCCCTGAGGCGGCCTTGGATGATGGCAAACTCACGCTACTTGGTTTGACCGAATCGACTACGATGGGAAAGCTAAATGCCTTAACCAGTGTCGTCGGATCCGGAAACAATGAAGCCGACGAACTGATTCAACACACCTTCACCGAATGCACCATCGAATTGATCGATGACAGTGAAGGGTCACCTAGTTTACTAGTCGACGGCGACGAGAATTCTTCCTTCCCCCTCCACATCAAGGTTCTCCCCAATGCAATGGAGGTCTTCGTCCCGAAAGACGTTCAATAAAACAAGGGCTGAGTCAGTACATTCTGACTCAGCCTTTTCTTTTGTATAGCTACTACTATGCTTATATACCAAATCGCATATTCCTCACTTTAGTATAAATGGCCCTTGATAATTTTGCAATTCGGTACCACCCTAACAAATCCATAGGCCATCCTCTTTAATTCTTTACTCTTCTAGTCATTTTCACCAAGTCTCAAAGAGATACTCTCCAAGTTTTCTCCCGCACCAAGAACGAAAGTAACCCCATCCTTCTCGAAGAAGTCGAGACCATCCTCTTCTTTAACCCTTTGATAACCCAAGCTTTCCAGGGTAGATACCGTCTCCTGATAACCGAAGCCGACGTAAAGGCCATACACCGAGTAGGACTCGCTAGCGATATCAATCTGGACGAGCTGCCCTCTGGTCACCTCTTCGCCATCGGGAAGGTAGGTCGCTGTAATGCCTTCCATGCTTTCGCTATCCACATAAGGATTGTCCGTGTCATACTGGCTGGCATCACCCGGTAAATCTACAGTGTCCAACAGCATGACCGGAAGTTGACTATGATCATTGATGTTCTTAATCTCTTCAATCGTCTCCGGAGAAACATCTTCAACTTCATCTAGCTTGTCCGCCTTTTCTGCACGAGCAACCTCTGCTGATGAAGCCTGCTCGATTGGGGAAGCGACGCTAGTCTGTTGTTCTTCATTGCCACAAGAGGCAAGAAATAGCACAGAGGCGAGGGCAAGACCCATCACTACATTTTTCTTTTTCATAATATTCTTCTTTCTATTAATATGGAGACCCAAGCGGGTCCTGTAATTTTCCCTATTGTAACACGGATAAGTCTGGGCGGGCACAAAAGAAGTGGTATAATGGGGAAGTGATGAAAGCAAGGATATGGCCCGGCACTGGTGTCTGGGAAGAGAGAAGGCAGAAGATGGATAAGCAGAAAAAAGAAAAGATGAGCCCAAAAGAGTGGCGGAACCGAAGCAGCATCATACTTTTAGTTTTCATGTTAGTGGTGGTTGCTTCATCTTTTATTGAAAAGATTCTTGGAAAAACGTTAACCATGGGATTCATTGTCATTGTTCCGATTTGTATCTTAGTTGCTGACCTCTACTATTGGCGATGCACAAATTGCAACAAGTACCTGCCTCAAAAACTGTTCACTAGGGTAACCCATTGTGGCCACTGTGGAGAAGAAATTAAATAGAAAATACTGAGCAAGTTCCGATGGAATTTGCTTTTTTCTTTATTTTTTTACAAACATTTAACTTTAACCTATTGAAATAGTGATATCAAAATGATATTATTAAGCTATCAAAATAAGGAGGTTCTCATGAATAACAATTTTAACAACAACTCCAATAATCCCTATAACCACAATAACCCGAACAATCAAAGCTTTTTCAATCCCAATAACCAAAATCCAAATTTTAATCAAGTCCAACAACCCTATGCCAACGACTCTTACCAACCGCCAATCGATCCTTATTTCACACCGAATGGCAAAGAAGTCGTTGAAAAGGAACTGAAAGCGGGATCGGGCTTCGCTCGTCTCATCATCCTGTTAACCGCTTGGGTCGGATCCTTCTTCCTCATTATTTTTAGCGCAGCTCAAATGACTGGATACGGGCCTACTAACCCAATCTGGGGATTAACCCTCCTCATTGGTATCATCTATGCCTTTACCGGCTGGTTCTGGCTCCTCGGTTTAAAGGTCATCAAGCCTCAAGAAGCTTTGGTGCTCACCGTCTTCGGTCGCTACACAGGAACCTTGAAAAAAGAAGGCTTCTATTATGTCAGTCCGTTTTCTGTAGCGGTTAACCCTGCTGCCGGTACGTCCTTAGGTCAAAGTGGCGATGTTGAAGTCAAAAACAAAACGATAAACCTGGGCGAAATCACCAACAATCAAGCAGGTATCATGAAAAAGAAGGTTTCACTTAAGGTCATGACCTTAAACAACTCCAAGCAAAAGGTCAACGACGCGCTTGGTAACCCGGTCGACGTCGGTGTTGCCGTCATGTGGCGAGTAGCAGATACCGCTAAGGCTGTCTTCAATGTCGATAACTACAAAGAGTACTTGTCTCTCCAATCCGATGCTGCAGTAAGAAATATTTGCCGTGTCTATCCTTATGATATGGCTACAAATATTGATACGACAGGGGACGGAGAGCCCGATGAGGGATCACTAAGAGGATCCAGTAACATTGTCGCTCAACGTATCAAGGAAGAAATTCAAGGTAGGGTAGAATTTGCCGGTCTCGAAGTTCTCGAAGCCCGCATTACCTACTTGGCATACTCCACAGAGATAGCGGCGGCCATGCTCCAACGTCAACAAGCATCCGCAGTTGTCGATGCCCGTGCTACCATCGTCGACGGAGCTGTCGGTATGGTTGATCTTGCTTTAAAGAAGCTCAGTGCGGAAGGCATTGTTGATCTAGATGAAGAGAGAAAAGCAACTATGGTTTCCAATCTTATGGTAGTCTTATGTTCGAAGAGCGATGTCCAACCTGTTGTCAATTCTTCTAGTTTGTATTAGGTAACAGCGTGGCAAAAAAACAAGTTCCTCTGCGTATCAGCGAGGATCTCTATGAAGATTTAGCAAAGTGGGCGGACAAAGATTTCCGATCCATCAACGGACAAATCGAATACTTGCTGACCACCTGTGTTCGCTACCATAAACGGAGTGGTCAGGACGTGCCAACGGACATCAGCACAAGCAAGGAAGTGGAAGAATAACGTCCCTTTGCAAACGACATGCGAGAAAACAACCAGTAGGTAAATAGAACCGGAGAACGAGATGCTACAATTAGTCAACATATCAAAAGTCTATGAGGTGGGAGATTTCAAGCAAGAAGCCCTTGCCGATATCAACCTATCCTTCCGACAAAATGAGTTCGTCTCAATTTTAGGACCCAGCGGCTCCGGTAAGACAACCATGCTCAATATCATCGGTGGTCTCGATCAATATACCGATGGAGACCTCAAGATTAATGGCCGGTCGACGAAGGAATTCAAGGATAGGGATTGGGACAATTATCGGAACAATTCCATCGGCTTCGTCTTCCAAAGCTATAATTTGATTGGCCACCAAAGTGTATTGTCAAACGTGGAATTGGCCTTGACCTTAGCCGGCGTGTCCAAGAAGGAAAGAAGAGCTAGTGCCAAGGAGGCCTTGGAGAAGGTGGGCTTAAAAGACCACATTAACAAGAAGCCTAACCAGCTATCCGGCGGTCAGATGCAGCGGGTGGCGATTGCCCGCGCTCTAGTTAACAACCCCGAAATTCTCTTGGCCGATGAACCAACCGGTGCCTTGGATACCGAAACCAGCGTCCAGATTATGGACCTGCTGAAGGAGATTGCCAAGGACCGCTTGGTCATCATGGTCACCCATAATCCGGACTTGGCCAACGAGTATTCCAATCGGATTATCGAACTATTGGATGGCCGAGTCATCAACGACAGCAATCCTTACGAAGGAGTCAGCGAAGATACTGCAGAGGAGAATAAGAAGAGGCACACTTCGATGTCCTTCTTCACCGCCTTATCCCTGAGCTTCAACAACTTGGCGACCAAGTTGGGTAGGACGCTCCTTACAGCCTTTGCAGGGTCGATCGGTATCATCGGCATTGCCCTCATCCTGTCCTTATCGACAGGCATCCAATCCTATATCAATCAGGTTCAGCAGGACACGCTTGCCTCCTATCCGATTCAGATTACGGAGGAGGAGAATCCGTTTATGGCCCTCTTATCAAGCCAACAGGAGGAGGACGTCGAGCACGGCAACGACAAAGTCTACTCCAATGAGATCATGCAAAACTTCTTCAACACCGCCTTCGTGGATACGGGCAGAAAGAATAATATCGGTGCCTTTAGGGAGGCCATGAACGAGGAGCTAGCAACAACCCGTGATGAAGAGAGTGAACAAGAGAGTATCGATAGCGCTGTGGCTACGGTTCAATACGGTTACGAAATGCCCATGTCGATTTATGTTCAGGAAGATGAAGACTTGGAAAATCGAAATGAGGATTACCGAGATACCAGTTTCGATGCGATTTTCCAACAGCCTCGAGAGTTAGAACAGCAGGCAAGCCAAATGCAGTTGCCTCTCTTTTCGGAAATTTTACCGGATAAGGAAGGGAACGGCATATCGCCCATGATTCATGACCAGTATGAATTGGTCCATGGGGAGTGGCCAGAAAATAGGGACGAAATTGTTCTCGTCTTGGACAAGAATAATGAGGTTCCTGATGTTGGATTCTATGCCTTAGGCTTAATTACCGAGGGAGAAATTCGGGACATCATGCGGTCCGCAGAGACCGGAAACCGAGTTGAGGTCCAGCGAAGTGAAGCTGACTACGAAGAATTGATTGGCAAGGAGTTCAAGCTCCTACTCAACAAGGACTTCTACGTAAAGAACCCCGACCAAAGTTACCGAGACATTCGGGATGAGGAAAGGTCCTTGCAGTTGGCTATCGAGAATGGCTACGACCTGAAGATTGCAGGAATCATCCGACCTAAGGAAGATGCGACCGCCGAGATCATTCAAGGAGTCTTCGGTTACCACACCGACCTCACCACCTATTTAATAGAAGAAACCAACAATACAGAAATCGTTCAAGCCCAATTGGATGAAGACAATGAAAACTTAGATGTTATCACCCAGCTTCCCTTTGAATTGACCGAAGAGCAGGAACTGGACACGGCTGAGAAAGCAACAGCCTTCCGGGACTATATCGCCGACCTCAATGAAACCAAGAAGAGCAGGCTCTATCAGGAGATTCTGGCCACCCCCAACCAAGAGGATTTGGATGAGCTGGTCAATAATGTCCTAGCGGAATACCCAGATAGGCAAGACAAGATCCAACTGACGGCGACCGCCTTCGACTTCGATGAAGAACAGGCGGAAGAGTATATGTCCGACTACACCGATGAAGAGTTGGAAGACTTCATGCGGCAGATGATCGAAGAGCAGGTGAAATTGACCTATGAAGAGAACGCCATTGGTCAGGTCTTCCAAATCAAGCAGGGAGCCCAGGGCGAAGAAATCTACGGCGTCCAAGGGGACGTCCTTGTAGCCCAAGCTTTAGACCAAATGCTACTCGCCTTGCCCGACGACGAAAGTGTGGCGGAACTTTACGATAAGCACATGCCAAATGTAACGTCACCATCCACTTACCAAGAGAACTTGGATAAGCTGGCTGTCGTCAATGAAGACAGCCCGACGTCCATGAACATTTACGCCAACAACTATGAAGACAAGGAGGCCATCGATGCCTTCATCAGCGAGTATAACGAAGGAGTCAATGAGGAAGACCAAATCGAGTACACGGACTACGTCGGCTTGATTATGTCCGGGGTGACGACAATGGTCAATGCAGTAACCTATGGTCTGATTGCCTTCGTCTCCATCTCCTTGATCGTTTCGTCGATTATGATCGGCATTATCACTTACATCTCCGTTCTCGAAAGAACAAAGGAGATTGGTATTCTGCGAAGTGTTGGAGCATCAAAGAAAGATATATCACGCGTCTTTAATGCAGAGACACTGATTATCGGACTATCGGCGGGAATACTGGGCATACTAGTCACTTTGCTGCTCAATATCCCAATAAGCAATATCATCAAAAACCTCACAGATATCGACAATATTGCCATCTTGCCATGGCAGGCGGCCGTCGCGTTGATTGTCCTGAGCATGCTGCTCACCATCATCGCCGGTATAATCCCTTCGAGGATGGCGGCGAAGAAAGATCCGGTTGAGGCCTTACGCTCCGAATAACAGCATAAAATAGTAAAGACCTATAAGGATTATCGAGATTTCGGTAATCCTTTTTTGCTTGGACATTTCATTTATTAACAATTGCTTAAGACCAGTAGCGTCGAAAGATTTTTCAAAGATTTTACATAAAAGAACTTTCAACTTAACTTATACGAAGGATAATCGGCTTGATGCAAAGGTTGCATTGTTGTCATAATTCAAAAAGGAAAAGGAGAAAGCATGAAAGAAATGTCGAGAAACAGAATATTGGCCTTCATCATGGCCCTAGTTTTGATTCTTCCTTTCTTTACACCTGTGGCTTACGCACAAGAAGAGCCAGTAACTGAAGTACAGGTTGAAGAATCGGTTGAGCATACTAGCGAAGGCGTTACAGAAAGCTTACCTATAGAAGAGGTAAGTGAAGAAAGTCTCCCTGAGAGTGTGAGCGAGGAAGCTAGCGTAGAAGAGTCTAGCGAAGTAGCTCCCGTCGAAGAGGAGATTGAAGAAAGCGTCGAAGTCACTGAAGAACCTGCAGCTTCCATTGAGGAAGTTCCTGCAAGTGTAGAAGAAGTAGAAGCAAGTGTCGATCAAGTCGAAACAGATGCTGTAGAAGTTGTCATCGATCCTAGTACATTAACTGGAGATTCTTCCGCATCGGAACCGGTACCCAAGCCTTCGGATGGCAGTTCAT
>CAYMYX010000037.1:0-13932 GCA_964394795.1 uncultured Peptoniphilaceae bacterium | reverse complement strand
ATCCAAGATGACGATATTAAGACCTTGCGCCTGATTTTCTAAGGGCACAAATTTAGTCTTTCCTACGGTGAGCTCGCCATCGACTGTGGTTTTCTTGGTTTGTGTTTCGTCCTTGTTTAAGGTGAAGATAATCTCGTCGTTGTAGTATCCGGCAAACTCCGTATTCGTAATTACAGTGCGCTGCGACGATGCGTTGTTTGTTACTTCGATACCACGCTTATCGATTTTCACTTCATTTGTATAAATTTCGTTTGGAGCGGGTGTCCAGCTTCTTGCAATCGAGCCTTCACTCATCATCAGGTCTGAAACATAGAGCTGACCAGAGCGATTGTAGATTTCGATTATTATCGTACTATCTGCAATGTTATCAAGGGAAAAGCGATAGTCCTGCCAATTAAAGCTGGAGGTTGTATTAAAGAAGTAGGCGTACTTATCACCGTTATACCGTACCCTGACATATGAGGTGTAACCACTAGATGTTTTTCTTGCTCGTAGCGAGAAGCTGTAGCTTTGGCCTGTCACAAGTCCCGTTATGGTTTGAGTGAGGGTGGAATTTTCTGATAATAGAAATGCAGAATCCGAGGTGGTATTATTTTGTACATCCGTTGAAGCACTTGTTCTTACAACACCTGATCTCTGCCAATCATCGGTAATACCGTTAAGGCCAGCGGAGTTCTGGATGAAGTTTACCCCACCGATATACTTACTTGTCACATCAAGCGCTAAGCCTTCTACCGAATGCTCGAGATTTGAGAACTGATTTTGTAAGGTCTCAATGCGTTTCGCTTTTTCATCTAAGCTTTGGCTTACCGTTTCCACACTTCCCGTTAAGGTAGAGACGTAGCTGTTTAGCCCATCCACTGATGCCTGAAGCTCACTTGATTTTTCAGAGACATGCTCGACGGAAGTCCGAACCCCATCGATGTCCATAGACACCTGATCAAGTTCTCCTGAGGTCACATAGGATTTTAAGACCACCTCTCCAGATTCCAAATCCCAGTAGGAGGACCCGTCTTGTGACGCTAATACACCTGCCTTAATAATATTTGCGGTGAGCGTTCCTGTGGTCATAAAGTCCGCTACGATTTCACCGTCTGCTGTGATGGCGGTTTCATAAGGTCCTAAATAACCATTCTTGCTGTAGCCTAAGCCTTCAAGATTCCAGCGCCAGACACGAAGCGCTTCTTCTAGCGAAGGCTTGTCTAAGATTAGGAGTTCGTTTGGCTTTCCGGTTGATGAATCAGTATGAAGCACAACATGACCACCCGTACTACCCGTGATGCGTTTCGTAGCATTATCGATGGAGCTTTTCAAAAGAGCAGGGAAACGTCCTAATTTTTCTTTTGTTTGCTCCACCTTCTTTTCGGTAGCAGTAAGTGTACTAAGAAGGTTCGAGCTAGGCCTGCCTAGAGAGATGGATTTATATTTCTCGGCCAGACAGTCATAAACGGTTTTGATGACTTTGCTTTCCAGCGTCACACCAAGTTTTTGGTGTACGATGTGAACCGTATCGCAAAGGCTGACTTTCTCTAATACGGCCGGGTAGTCCGGGTTTTGCCATAATGGCTCAAAGGCGATGGTTACTTGAGGAAATAATATCCCCAGCGGATTTTCCTTCAAATAGGTATCCGCTACACCACGCAGTGCGTCGATAGTGATGTTTTCATCCGGCTCAAACTGATCAGAAAAATCCTTGATGAGTAACTTTTCTCGTTTTAGGATAGAGCCTAGAATCGGTAGAGTAATCTCAGGCAAGGTGATGACTTTTTCTTCTTCGGATTCGTTTTGCGTTACAGCAAAAGGTAAAAGGGCAGAAAAGATTTCTGTGGTATCTTTTTGTTGATTAAATTCGGTGAGGTTTTTACCATAGCGGATGGTGACCCCATTATCTTTGCCACGCTCTCGATGTAGCTTTACTCTGAAATTATCCCATTCAAATTCACCCTTCCATTTACTTAGCATGGATCCTTCACTCCCGCCTAAAGTAGCACGAGCACTCTTGGGGGTTTTTACCTTGAACTCCTTGCTGTCTGCATAATTCGTCCAGCCTGAAAAAACAGTACGTTCAAGGATTTGGTTTAAGAGAAGTGCTGGAGAAATTAAATTCTTTTCAAAGGGGAGAACCCTCGTACCCGCTAGGTCATACGAGATGTGTTGGGCACGGATGGTTACAATATCAGATTGATTATTTTCTATCTGATAGATTCGAAAAAGCTGATTGCTGGCGGTATCATTTGGTTTAGCCTTGAGAAGACGCTCTGTTTTTAGCTCGGAATACAAGCGGCCTGAAACAGGATACTCTAGGCTTAGCTCATAAGCACCATTTCTTTCTTCAGTAACCACACAAGAGATACACTCTGCTAAGGCACCTAAGCCAAAGCTCTCTAAGTTACTCGTAATACTTTCAAAGAGGATAGGAATCATAAGCTACACCACCTTGGGATAATAGAAATCGATGTAATACCACCGTCAAAAGTGATTCGGTTTTTTCCTGCATGAAGAAGGGGAAAACCATCACCTATAAGGTTCAAGTTTTGTGAGACCGACCCTTTATAACAAAGCATCAATTCTGAATCGATCTCCATAAATTGGTTGATGTTCATAACATGCCAGGTCTTCGTCTCGCTTTCTGATGCAATCGTGAAAGAACCTCCACCTGTGCCATATACCTTGAGGTATGGTTTGGCTACAAAATGGTAGGGGTTGGTTATAGCCGTCCCGGATTGTAATAGGATTTCTTGATCTCCACCAATAGAATATTGAAAAGGAAGCGCACTAAAGCTCACGGTAAAGGTTCCTAGCTTATTTCGAATATCGTCTATGTTTAACTTATTATTGATGACTGCTTTTCTATAAAATCTAGGGTTGTAATAATCCTCCAAGCGGTTATAGCGATTCAAATCTTGGTACAGCCAGTTTTTTACGTCCCTCATTTTGGAAGATAAATCACTGGCGTTTTTTGCTCGCAGGAAAACCTGATATGTTATTTGGAGGTTAGAAAACCTAGTATCTTGGGCGATAATTTCGCCATCACGTCCGGGGATAGAGAGCATAGAACGGTTTAAGTCAGGCGAGGAGAAGACATCCTTGCTTTCAATGCGAAGGCCAAAATCCGAAGATTTCTGGCCATTATAAATAAAATAACTCATGCAAATGCCGCTCCTTTCCTTTTCATGAACCGCTCAGCGGTGAGGAGAACCTCATTCGTTAAACTCTCGATATCTTCTCTGGAGTAATTATTAAAATTAGCGATTTCAACTTTTAGCTGAAAGCCAGTTGCGACTCCAAGAGCGGAAGAAGTATCCGGTACTTGAAGCGAGCCATCGATATTAAAGTCATGAGGTATGGCAGTTTCCATCTCACCAGAAAGGTCTTGCATGACACCAGCGATGGCTTCGCTCATGCCGGCCGCTGCTTGTACAGCTTCTTTACCGTTCTTGTTAATAGATCCAGCTAAACCTTTGACCAACATGTCACCCACCCAAGCCATCTCTTTAGAAGGCGACGAGATACCGAAGAAGTCTTTTATTCCGTCCCAAATCCCGGATATCCAGCCTGATACCTTGTCCCATAGCCAGGAGGCGAGAGACTGGATACCACTCCATAGTCCTTTTACGAGGTTCATGCCCACATCCGCCATCTTGCCAAAGAGGGATCCGAAGGCGTCGACTAATGCGGAGATGATTTGCGGTACAGCCTTTACAATCTCCACGATGATGGTGGGGAGGTTTTCAATGAGCGCTACGAACAACTGGACACCTGCATCGATAATCTCGTCAATATGGGAGATGAGGGTGTCGATAATTGACGTAATAATTTCAGGTATAGCACGGACAATAGTAACGATAATGGTAGGTAGATCTTCTACAAGCGCAATGAGAAGATTAATCCCTGCTTGAATCAGCTGTGGGATAGCGTCCAATACTGCCGTGATGATGTTATCAATAATCTCAGGAATGACCTCAACGATTGTAGCGATAATTTCAGGCAGGGCTTCAACGAGCGAAGTGAGAAGAGATATACCCGTTTCAATAATAAGTGGGATGGAGTCCAGTAGGAATGTGACAAGGCTATCAATGATTTCAGGTAGCGCTTCTAAGAGCACAGGGATGGCTGCAATCAATCCTTCTGCAAGCCCCGTGATTAGCTGTAAGGCCGCATCAAGTAGGAGGGGCAGGTTATCAATTAAGCCTTGAACAATAGTTATAATTGCTTGGACTGCAGCAGGGATCAGGGTCGGAAGCGCTTCACCTAGACCTTGTACCAGCGAAGTGATAAGAACTGTGGCGACCTCAATAATCAGCGGTAGATTTTCGATGAGTGTATTAACAATCGTCATCAAGGCTTCAATCGCTACGGGAATCAGCTGAGGAAGTAGTGTCAAAATGGTATTCAATACTTGCGAGAAAAGAGTCGTTGCGGTTTCAAGCAAGGTGGGGAGTAATTCTGAAATCGCCACTAAAATACCATCCACTGCAATGGGCAAGGCAGCGACAACATTCTCGATGACGGGCACGATGTTTTCTACAACCGCCCCAAAAGCGTCCACGACATTTGCGGTTAGGTTTGTCATGTCGGCATCGGCATTCCCAAGGCCCCCAACGAAAGAGGTGATGGAAGCTTCGAGTAAACCTAATGACCCTGATACGGTTTCAGTTGATTCTTTGGCAAAGTTCCCTGCATACTGCTGGGTATTCTCAAAGAACATCTGCATGGCCACCTCGGCTTTTTCAGCCTGTGTTGCGGTTGCCCAAGTAAAATCGAGCCCTTTCGCAAGAGCATAGGCTTCGATGTTAGTAGCGTTCATCGCAACACCAAGGTTATCCATCATGGTAAAGTTACCCTTGGCTGCACCCGCTACAGAATCGAGTGCAGTTTGCATGTCGATGCCCATAACGGAAGCCATATCGGCAGCTCGCTGCATGGCCTTTTCGGTAAGCTCTAGGCTCTTTTGTTGTTCAATCCCAGAGCCTTGAAAGAGCGCCCCCATCTTGTTAGCGGTGGCAAGGTACTGGCTTTGTGAAACGCCCATGTTCTTATAGGCATCTTCACCCGTCTTTTGAATCGAAGCGGCGTACTGGCCAAACACGGCCTCAGAACCGCCGAGGTTTTGCTCAAGTTCACCGAACTGTTGGACGACTTCGTTGCCGAGTTTAATAGCAGCGGCTCCTGCGGCTAGGGTAGCACCACCAAAGGCGATACCGATGCCTTTTAGTACACCACCTAGTTTTTGCAGGCGGTTTCCTGATTTTTCTGCCTTATCTGCGGTATCCTCTACCTCATCACCAAATTTGTCAGCTTGTTTTTGGGCATCTTCAAATTCATCACCTGTTTTGCCGACATCATTTTTTAGCCCGCTCAAATCGGAGCTTAAATCCGATGCACTCTCGCCAGACTCGTCAAAGGCTTTTGCTTGCTCATCAATCTTATCGCTATTGGCTTTGACCTCATTATTTAATTTGTTGAGGTCGGCTTGGGCGTTATTTAGCTGAATCTGCCAGTTTTGGGTTCTTCTATCTGTCTCACCAAAAGAAGTGGATGCGTTCTCTAAGGCGGCTTCTAGGGTCTTGATTTTTTCAGTCTGGGCTTCGATCTCTTTGTTGAGGACCTTGTTCTTAGCGGTGAGTCCCTCCATCGATTCATTATTTTTACCAAACTGAGAGGTGACAAGGTTCATTTCAGAACCTAGGACTTTGAAGCTTTGGTTAATATCTCGTAAGGCTGCCTTGAATTCCTTTTCACCCTCAAGCCCAATCTTTAATCCAAAGTTATCTGCCAAAACACATCACCTCCCATCTAAATACCGTCAGGAATGATTTCATCGATGTAGTATTCTCGGTAGGGTTTTGCCATACCGTGAAACTGTCTGTAGATTTCAATTTGGTCTAAGAGACTACCAATGGGCATGAGCCAGACTTCCTTTTCAGGTCTATGGAGTAGGCTCACACCCCAGAAAATAAGCCGAGCAAATGTTTCTCTATCATCTACTCGGCTTTGGTGTTTTTTGTAGGACTTTCCTCAGACTTTATATCTCGCCTGGTTCCCTTTGTCATGGCAATGACAATGGCGTCCTTGTAGGTAGCAAGCTCCGCAGGGGAGGTTAAAAGTTCCACCTCGTCCGTTGTCAGTTCCGGCTCGTTTGCCCCATCTAATAGGTTTTTCGTCTTGATGCCTTGATTGGCAAGCAGGGTGATAAGCCAGACCATTTCATCTAAGGCTAGCTCCATGTTTTCTGACTGCATGAGCTTTTCACCTAAGTTCTCCAGACCTCCATAGCGAGAAGCAATCTCTTTTGTGGCCCTGGTCGTTAGTATTAGCTCGACGTCTCGATTACCAAGACGGATGGTATTTCCTCGATCCATAATTATGCCCCCTCTGAAATTGCGGTAAAGTCAGGTTCATAAACCGTGGTAAACCAGGTCTTGACGATATCTTTGGTTTCCGGCTTGTCTTCATCCGCTTCGGTTTTCCACGGATGGCGTCCCAAGGAGTCCAGTTTGTTTCGCCTGCTGACCGTGCCTTCAATGGAAGGGGTCTGGAAGTTTATCTCATCGCCTTTGGTTTCAAGATTCACGGAAGGAATACCAAAGAGCACCCGGTAGAGCCAGTAATAGCGGTAGGTTTGGTTGGCTTTCTTCGCTCTAAACCCGATAGCGACCGCTTTCCCTGTGTCTTCGGTAGTAGAGACAAGCACACCGTTTTTATCCGCTTTTGCTCCTGTGAGGACTTCTGCGGCCTTGATGCCGATATCATCAACACCTAAGGTGATGGTTCCGGACTTAAATTCTTTTACTATCTCTGCAGCACCGTCATCGGCATAGAGGACAGCTTCTGCAAGCTCAACAGAAAGTTCAGCACTGATTGCTTTTGCAAGCCGTTCAGGTTTTGCATAGGTTTCTTCACCGTTTTCATTTTCGGTGATCACGGAATAATATAATTGGTCAAATCCAATAGTTGCCATAAAATCTCCTAACGGACGCTCGTATCAGCTACGTCCAAGCTGTAATGGTAAAAACCAGTGTCTTCTTCGAGCCCAATAAAACGACGCTCGGTAATCGTGATACCCTCGGTTAAGAGGGCATGGGTGAGTTTGTTTTTTAGTGTCTGATAGTTGCCTTTTGAAAAAAGCGAGATACGAACTTCTTCGGTTTCAGCAAGCGGCAGGTTATCAGCAAAAAGATCTAAGGTATCGGATAGCGGGGTGAAAACCAGATACGTATCGGGTGCTTCTTCAGAAAAGTGCACGGTAGCAGAGGGGATATCTAGCGATTTTGCTAGGCTGGTTAGCTTCGTTAATAGACTCATGGTAAAAGCTCTCCTTCTAAGACTTGCTTCATGCTAGCAATGGCTTTCTTTCTGCCTTTGGATCTTGCCGGCTTCATCCAGGGTTTAGCTGGCTGACCGGACTTTCCGTATTCTAGAAGCTGGGCTTTCAAGGCATTAGGCACACCTTTAGAGTCCTTGTCATCACCAACCCCGACCCGGATATTCCATTCACCGTTTCGGTCTTGAAGGGCGGGCGTCATCCCTAAGCTATTTTCAAGAGCACCGGTAGACCTTGATTCGTATTTGGTGTCTTTCCCGACCACAGAAGCGAGGTTAGTTCTCATCTGCGATAAGATTACCTTGCCGCCTGCTTCTAGGACTTTTGGAGCAACACTATCAAATTTATCGCCTAGTCTTGATAGGTCTTTTAGAAAATCGTCGGGAAGTTTCATTGTTACTTTAGCCACGAGAGACCACCCCCTTTGTTACTGTTTTCTCGGCTAGAATTTCCCAGTACATGCCTTTATGACGGATGTCTTCAACAGAGAGGATGTTGTATCTTCCATCTTCGGTGATGACAACGCACCTCGTATCGAGTGTGATACCGGGGATTGCTCGGATACGAAATAGCACGGTCGCTGTAGAAAATTGGCTGCGATTCTTCCATGCTTCACTCCCGTAGCGGTCTTCACGATAGGCTCTGACATGGGCAAGTGGGATATCTACGGTCTTTTCAAAACCCTCATCATCAGTGATGGTTTGGGTTCGCATCAGTTCAATAAAATGCTGAAGTTTGATACTCATAAGATCACATCCCTATCGCCTTGAAGGAGTAGTTTCACGGTCTCCCAGACTTGCTCTGCAGCTTGAGGTGAGTCAGAAAAGAAACCCGCTGTGGAACCGTCTCGGCTTTCATAGAAAAAGGAAGCCAAGATAATAACGGCATGTTTGGTGCTATCCGTCATCTCGTTTTCCTGATAATAATTAGGTCCTTTTTTCTGATAGCCCTCTGCATACGATATGGCAGAGGACAGGTAGCGGAGCAAGAGTGCATCATCTGCGCTATGCTCCACTACCAGATTCTCTTTTAAGGGAATAAGCAGTTCCTCTGCGGTCATACCTTACCTCCTGATTTATACAGTTGTTTTCATCTGTAAGAGCTGAATCGCTTCTGGGAGGATAAGCTTTCCGTCAACACGCTGGGTGGCCATAAAGCCGACTTGACCAGTTCCTGCAAACAGCTCATTCAATCGCTGGAAAGTTCTGCCTTGACGGTCAGCAATCCAGTAATACGAGAAGTCACCAAAGGCAATGGTGAGTGCGCCTCCTTTTGCAACAGGCACAAAACTTGAAGTATAGACAGGGCGGTTTAAGATGGTGTCAGGTTCACCAGCTGTTAAAGACGGTTGCCAGAGGTATTGACCGGTATTGTCTTTAAGTTTTCGGATGAGTTTTACCGTAGCGTCGTTCATGATGAAGACCGCATTTTTTCGGTAAGGTGCACGTAAGGCATAGAAGAGGTCGATAATTTCATCAGCGGTAATGGTCGTCGCAGCGGCTGCGGTTGTGCCGATCGTGCCGCCACCCGTTGCGGAAAAAATACCTGACGGCTTACCTTTACCGTCCCCAATGAAGAAGGCTTCTTCTTCCTTCGAGCCGATACGTCTACCGAATTCCTTCGCAATATAGCTCTCAAGGTCAAAGACCGAGTCGTTTAATAGTTCTCCGGATACCTTAATCATCGTACCCAGCTTGTGCGCACCAATGGAAATCTGACCAAAGCTAGGGTCGGATTCAGGAATGGCAGCTTCTTCATCAATCCAGCTTGCTGTGCCTTTTGAGGCAACGACAGGGATTTTCTTATCACCCGATGAGGTTTTAATCACCGTAGCAAGTGTTCGGAAGATGTTCTCTTCCTCTAAAGCTTCCACTAAGGTCGCTTCAAATTCGTCAGGGGCGAGGTAGCCGCCTTCGGTATCTGTGCCTACTTGTAATGCGTTCGTAGGTCTTGCGTCCTTGTCACGCATGATATTCCAGAAATCTCTGGTATATTCCTTGCTAGCTCTCCCGGCCTTGTTTTCAGATTTGGTCATGGGAGTGGAAACCTCTGGCCTGCGTGTTGCTTCTTCAAGCTTCATGTCCATGTCTCTCTGGCGCTCTAAGCGGTCGATTTCTTTTCCAAGGTCGACCACTTCTTGCTCCATGTTTTCATAGGTAGCGGTATCTTCAGCGGATACCAAACCGTCCTTGCCACGTTTTTCTTCTAAAAAGTTCTTCGCCTTATTCCAGACGTCGTGGCGTTTGTTTCTCAGTTCTTGAATCGTATTCATCGTAAATAGCCTCCTTAATGGCGTAATAATTCGAGCCGTTTTTCTAGCTCACAAATGGGTGTTTGATTGTTCTCTTGGGTAAGTTTTGTAATGGGTTGTACCTTGTTGAGTACTGCGGTAGCGGCTTTTCTTGCGGCAAAACTAAGGCTTTCATCGCCAAAGTCAGGACTATCGGATTCGGTGAAAAGTAGTGCGTCACAAAAACCTAGTTCTTTGGCTTTCCTAGCATTCATCCAGGTTTCTTCGTCCATGAGCCTTGAGATTTTGTTTCGAGATAGCCCCGTTTTTAACTCATAGGCATTGATGATGGACGCTTTCACTTCGTCTAGAATGTCTAGCGCTTTTTCCATTTCGTCTTTCCAGCCAAAGGCGAGGGTCATGGGGTTATGAATCATCAGCATGGCCGATGGGCTCATCAATACATCTCCGCCCGCCATTGCGATGACGGAAGCAGCAGAAGCGGCTAGACCGTCAATCTTCACGGTGACTTTGCCCTTATGATCCATGAGCATGGTGTAGATTTGCGAGGCAGCAAAAACATCTCCACCAGGACTATTGATCCAGACGGTTAAATCACCGGGATGTGCCTTCAGTTCGGATAAAAAAAGAGCCGGTGTGACTTCATCACCAAACCAGCTCTCTTCTGCAATGGGTCCATCTAATCTGAGGACCGTTTCTTCATCGGGAAGATCGTTTAGAAACTTCCAGAACTTCTTGTTCGTCATGTTCTTTCACCTCCTTGCCGGCAAAAATCCCGGCGTCTTTGAGTTTGGTCATATTTCCGTTAATCAAATATAGGTTTCCTCCTTCTTCATCAGGGATAAGGTTCATGTTCTCTAAGCGTCTAATGTCGTTCGCACTCATCCAGCCGTTTTGCCTTGCAGTTGCATAACCTTGCATGCGGCTTTGATAATCGCCTCGTAAGAGCCCGTCTACGTTGAACTCGATAAAGTAGTGGCTTCGTTCTTGAGGGAAGAGCAGAGCCTTATTCATGGCCTGTTCGAGTCTTACGAGCCAAGGCCTAATCGTATGGACGACAAAGCTAATGGACTGATGTTCGATATTAGAAAATGTCGCTTTATCCAGGTCAGCAATCAGGTGTGGTGGCACCCTGTAGATACGGCAGATTTCTTCGGTCTGGTATTTTCTGGTCTCTAAAAACTGTGCTTCGTTTGGGGGAATCCCCACTTGCCTGTAAGTCATTCCTTCTTCAAGTACCGCCACCCGGTTTGCATTTCCTGAACCTTTGAAGAGTTGTTCCCAGCTTTCTCTGACCTTGGACGGGTCTTTTAAGGTGCCGGGGTGTTCTAGGATTCCTCCGGGTGCAGCTCCGTTTGCAAAAAAGGATGATCCGAATTCCTCGGTTGCCAGCGCCATACCGATGGCATTTCTTGCCATTGCGATAGGGGAATAACCGACTAAGCCGTCAAAGCCAAGACCTGGAATATGCAAAACTTCATCGGCAGTAAAAGCGATAGATTTCGTACCGTTTAGATAAAGATAGATGAGGTTTTTGTCCTCATCTCTTGTGACTTGCATCTTGTCCGGAAGAAGCGGATAAAGACCTACGATTTCTCCATGACCGTTTCGTAGTATCTGGGCATAGGCATTTCCCCAAAGCAAAAGATGGCTCATCAGTGTTTCTCTAAAGATGAAACTCGTCATCTCTTGGTTGGGGGCGTCATGGAGTAGATGGTACAGCTTATGGGTAGGGTCTCGTTTTTTGCCTTCCTCTACATGGCGGTAGAGATGCAAAGGTAGACTTGCGATGGTTTCAGCAATCACACGAACACAGGCATACACCGCTGCGGATTGCATAGCGGTTTTTTCTGTGATGTGTTTCCCACTTGCGGTCGGAGCAAAGAAAAACCGAGGTGTACTCGGTTTCGTAAGCTCTGGTGTATCTCGGCTTTTAAATAGATTTTTTAAGAATCCCAGAGGGCATCACCTCCTTTGTTATTTACAAAAAGTTAATAAATACGTTTAGCAACTTCGCATATATCCATTTCACATTTTTCTTTTGCTTCCGTAACATGAAACTACAAGCCCGGCCGGCAAAAGAAAGTGAGGTACAGGAAATGAAAAATGTAGATCAATTAGTTAGCTTAGGTAACATCAGTTTGAATCAGTATGAAGACGGCATTTCACTTGTCTTTGAACCAGTAGATAATGAGCTTATCTCCAAAAAACCAGATTCCATCTTGATTATTCGTCCAACAGCAAAAGAGGCTTTTGAGGCACTTCAAGAATATCTAGATGATCCAAGACGCTGTAATGAAATGCCACGTGAGTTCTTTGAACCAGACTACGATCCGTCAGAAGAGGATTAGACCTCTTTCGTCATAGACCGAGCTTTCTTTTTCAGATCCCTGATTTCTGACAGCACGGTCTAAAGCCATGATGAGTGCCACCGCACCATCAATACGCTCGGTAGATTTCTCTTTATCCGGTTTGATGTTTCCTGCAGGATCAGTTCGGATAAAGATGTTATCTGCACACCAACGAAGAACCGGATGCCCTCCATGATGAAGTTTTCCTTCTAACACTAGTTTCATGAGTTCTTTAGATGGAGGGCTCATATCTTTATAGCCTTGGCCAAACGGGACTACCGTGAAACCGAGGCCTTCTAGGTTCTGACTCATTTGAACCGCTCCCCAGCGGTCAAAGGCGATTTCTTTAATATGGTATTTCTTGCCTAAGTCTTCAATGAATTTCTCAATGAAGCCATAGTGAACGACATTTCCCTCGGTGGTAAGTAGGTGGCCTTCCTTAGCCCAAAGGTCATATGGGACATGGTCACGGCTAACTCGAAGGGAAATATTGTCTTCAGGAATCCAAAAGTAGGGTAGAACTTCAAATGGATCTTCTTCTGATTCAGGCGGGAAGACCAATACAAAAGCGGTGAGGTCTGTGGTGCTAGAAAGGTCAAGTCCTGCATAGCAAACACGTCCCTCTAAGGCTTCTTCATCAACTACAAGAGAACACTTATCCCACGCTTCCATTGGCATCCAGCGAACCGATTGTTTGACCCACTGGTTTAATCGCAGCTGTCTGAAACTGTTTTCTTCTGCAGGGTTTTGCTTTGCGCTCTCGCAGGCGAGATGAAGTTTTTCGATATCTACTGTAATACCAAGCGAAGGGTTCGCTTTTTTCCAAACCTCAGGATCAGTCCAATCGTCATCATCGTCTGCCCCATAAATCACAGGATAAAAGCTTGGGTCATATTTCCTGCCATGAATAATATCGTCCGCTTTTTGATGCACCTCCCAGCAGATGGAATTTCGGTCTGTGCCTGCTGTCGTAATCAGGAAGTAGAGAGGCTGTTTTCTTGCGTCCCCAGACCCCTTGGTCATGACATCGTAGAGTTTTCGGTTCGGTTGTGCATGAAGCTCGTCAAAGACAACGCCATGAACATTCAGCCCATGCTTCGAGTACGCTTCAGAGGATAAAACCTGATAGAAGCTTTTCAAAGGTTTATAGATGAGTCGTTTTTTCGATATCTGTGGTTTTATCCTCGACTTCAAAGCCGGGTTTTGTTCGACCATCTGGACAGCAACATCAAAGACTATGGATGCTTGCTGGCGGTCCGCAGCGCAGCCGTAAATCTCTCCGCCATGCTCGAAATCGCCACAAGTGAGGTAAAGGGCAATCGCTGCAGCTAGCTCTGACTTGCCCATTTTTTTCGGGATTTCAATGTAGGCGGTATTGAACTGGCGGTATCCATTTGGTTTGATTGTTCCAAAGAGATCTCGAATGATCTGTTCTTGCCAGTCGATTAATTCGAATGGTTTTCCCGCCCACTCACCTTTAGTGTGTTTCAGGAGGCTAATAAAGGTGACTGCTCGATCAGCGAGTTCTTTATCGTAGTGGGAAGTGGGTAGGGCAAATCTTGTCGGTGTATAGTTTTCAAGTTTTCTCACGTTGCCTCCTTTCCATAAAAAAAGACCCTTAGGTCTGCTACGAGCAAAAGCCCCATCCAGGGCTAGTGCTTTCTTTGGTTTAACTTTCGCTTAGAGTGTTATCAAAAAGGCGGGAAGAATTTCGTGTTCGCCTGTTTGCCAGTCTTTGAAGCGAGAGTTCACTTCGGTCATGCCTGCAAGTTTGCAGCCTTGTTTTTCAAAGGCTGCGATGGTTTTCGTTAAGCCTGAGAAGGTGCTTGAAATGGTGAAGGCATCAAAGTTATTTTCTTTTAATCCTTTCAAAATTCCCTCGATGTCTTTCTCCCAAATGCACTCATTGAAGTCGATGAGTTCGTTGCCGCTTTCTCTGGCGTCTCGGTACGCCCATAAAAGGCTTGGGGTGATGCCCATTTCTTTGGGGCTCTTGCGGTTTGCTA
>CAYMYX010000036.1:0-14345 GCA_964394795.1 uncultured Peptoniphilaceae bacterium | reverse complement strand
CGAGAAGTTCATGCGCCACATTGGGACGGCGCTGAGCGGGAAAACCAAGGGGCAGGATGGTCTGCCACTGATTGTCTTTGGTACCACTGAGAATGTGGCCGACTTTGAAGAGGTCACGAAGAACACCTTGGATATCTTCCTCTCCATCGATAAGCCTTTGGGCTCTATGGATGAGAAGGAAGCCATCGCAAAGCTACGCGAGTACCTCCTTCCCCCGTTCATTAAGGGCGTTGAGGAAGAGGTGGAGAATCTGGAAATTTCCTTGGGCCAGGATGACCAAGGGTCAGACAACATTTCAAGGATTGGGCAGGAGGCGGAGCAAGGTCGCATCAAGACTCTGCTGCTGAAGAAGGACTATCAAGGCATTGAGCCCGACCGCTTAGATAAGGTGGTGGCTGATGTCATCTTGGCAGCTGGCGATGTCGTTACCGTCGATGAAGACTACGTCAAGTTTGACCATGAGGTTGGCGCGATTTACCGCTACTAAGAACGGAATAACCACAAAGAAAAAGCATCCACGACTTGGCTCAGCCAAGTTGTGGATGCTTTCTTTTCATTTATTCAACCGACAACTCCGGAATATCACAAGCCAATTCACTTGGATCTTCCTCCGTATCCGGCAGGCGATACTTCTGCTCATAATATTCCATCAATTCAGCATAACGAGGGTGGCTACGATCGTATCTGACCTCAGGATTATCCTTATCTACAAAGTGGGCAACGAAATCAAGCACTGTCGTGCTAATGTTATAGCAGTGGTCTGCAATCCGTTCCAAGTGGTTGTACATCTCAACGATGTTGATGCCGTTTTCAATCCGGCAGATCCCCTTCTGCAGACGGATGATGTGGGTGTCGGACAGGTCTCTGTTAATCTGGTCGATGCGGTCTTCTAATGGCCGCATTTCGAAGGCCATCCTCAAATCCAACTCCGCCATCGCATATCTTGCTTTCTCCGTAATATTCTCAACCGCTGAGGTAAAGAGTTTCAGCTCATCCATAGCAGCTTGGCTGAATGGGGTCGGAGACTTGGCTTTGATTTGGGCCTGTTCCGCGATGTTCATCGCATAATCGCTTATCCGCTCCACATCGTTGATAGTATGGAGAATAATCGAAAGCTTTTCATTGTCTGCATCATTCAAGCTGTTTGCGGTAATCTTAATGGTGTAGTCAAGGAGTGCGTCCTCGTATTCATCGACTTGCCTTTCCAAATCTTCAACTTTTGCATACTTCTCGTCGCTGTAGTCGAAGATCAGGCCGACCGCCTCATGGAGGACGGTCGTGGCGGTATCCATCATTCGTTGGATGACAATGAAGGATTGCTCGACGGCGAAACCTGGGCGCTCTAAGAAGCGCGGATCCAGTAGACGAAGGCTCTTGCTGAGATCGTCTCTCTTCTTGGAGGGTTCTTTGGCGGGTATGGCCCTCTTTGACAGTTCAACCAGCTGGTCGATAAAGGGAAACAGGAAGGCTACCGTCACCACGTTGAAAACCGTATGTACGATGGCAATGCCGACTTCATTCACGCTGCTGTTATAGAAGTTGAAGGGGCGGACCCAGTTGATGAGATAGAAGAGGAACATGAAGATAACCGTACCGATCACGTTAAAGGTCAGATGGATAAAGGAGGCTCTCTTGGCGTTCTTGCCCGCTCCGATGGAGGACAGGATGGCCGTAATGCAGGTACCGATGTTCTGCCCCATGATGAGGGGGATGGTGGAGGCGAAGGTCATGGCCCCCGTTGTACTAAGCGCCTGCAAAATACCGGTCATCGCCGATGAGGACTGGATGACAGCTGTCAGCAAAGCACCGACTAAAACGCCCAAGAGCGGGTTAGTGAAGACTTGGAAGGCACTTTGGAAGTTGGGGTCGCTCTGCAAAGGAAGGACCGATGCGGACATCCCGCTCATGCCATACATTAAAACAGCAAAGCCCAACAAGGCATTGCCAATTGATTTTTTCCCCACGGTCTTGCCACTAAAGATCAAGAAGACGCCGACGATAGCGAGGACCGGTGTAAAGGTGGATGGCTTCAGCATCTGCACAAAAAAGCTATCTCCTGAAATACCCGATAAACTCAAAATCCAGCCGGTGATCGTGGTTCCGATATTGGCACCCATGATAATCGGCACCGCTTGTCTTAACTTCATTACCCCCGAGTTAACCAGGGCGACAACCATAACCGCAGTCGCCGAAGAGGATTGAATTACCGCGGTCACCACCGTGCCCAACAGCAAAGCCTTCAATTTCGTGGAGCTCAACCTCTCCAAGAGCTGCTCCATCTTACCGCCCGAGATGGTCGTCAAGCTATCCCCCAGGATATGCATGCCGAACAAAAACAGGGCTAAACCTCCAATTAATTCCAAAATGTTATAAATTGTCATTCTCTTGCTCCGTCGCTAATTTCAATCTTTCCCCAAGGCAACTGTCCAACAAACTTACATAGAATTAACCTAATTTTAACATTGATAATTGCATTTGGGAACCTTAAAAGAAAAAGAGTCTGGGCTTGGGCATGGCCCTCTTTTTCCCCTCCGTGGTCCATTTTTCCCCCTTCCTGGGCCATCCCCCCTTCCCCCACCTGTTTTAGTATTTTCGTTATTGGTATAAATAAAAGGCCACTCACTCATTAAAAGGGGGGAAATATGACAAAAGCGAAACTCATCGATCCACGAACGATGTATAAGACAAGTAAATTTAAAGACCAAGAACAAGATACTCCGGCTATCCAAGACGATATGCTGCCCGAGCCAGACTGTGGCGAAACGTCTTACAAAGGCACTGGTAAACTTCAAGACCGCAACGCCCTGATCACCGGAGGCGATTCCGGCATCGGCCGCGCCGCCGCCATTGCCTATGCACGTGAAGGCGCAAACGTCGCTATCCAATACTTCCCAGGCGAAGAGGAAGATGCCTGCGAAGTCAAGGACCTCATCGAGAAGGAAGGTCGCAAGGCCCTTCTCCTACCCGTCGACTTGCGTGATGACAACGTCGCTACGGACATCGTAATAAAGACCGTCGAAGAATTCGGCGCTCTGGACATCCTCGTCCTCAACTCGGCTCAACAAATTGCTCAAGACTCTCTCGAAGAGCTCCCCATCAAGCAGGTGGAAGACTCCTTCAAGATCAACGTCATCAGCATGTTTGAGACCGTCAAAGCCGCAGAAAAACACCTCGAAGCAGGTTCGGCCATCATCATTACCACCTCGGTACAGTCCTTCGACCCAAGTCCACCACTGATGGACTATGCCGCCACCAAGGCCGCAACCACCAACCTGACCAACAGCCTTGCCCAGTACTTCGGACCAAAAGGCATCCGCGTCAACGGTGTTGCCCCAGGCCCAATCTGGACTCCGCTCCAACTTGACGACGGCCAACCCGACGGCAAGATCCCCGAGTTCGGCCAAGACTCCTTACTCGAGCGCGCCGGCCAACCCGTCGAACTTGCCCCAGTCTACGTCTTCCTAGCTTCCAACGACGCCAGCTACGTCACCAACCAGATCTACGGTGTGACCGGTGGACAGGCAATTAACTAGTAGGTGTTCCCATTTATCGAAACTGTTTCAATATGTACCATGACATACCGAGTGAGTGATTATCTATAGAATATTAGACAGAGGCGAGCAGGTGACTGCTCGCTTCTTTTTGGGGTTTTGGGTCTATTCCGAGGCGCCGTTCATACAATTTTGCAGATTTTTGATTTATGTATTACTCCCAGACCATGCAGTTAAAACATTTTTACGGATTTTCAAAATATGTTTTATTCTCTCCAATTCTTTATAAATCATATTTTCATATTATCGAAATATGATTTATTCCACCGCCCAAAAGGCCAAAAACGTGGGCCATGTACCTAACCCCCCAATCCCCTCACACAAAAAAAGCAGGGCCTCTCGACCCAACAACCCCATCATCAACACTTCCCGCACCCTCACCAACCGATTCCGGTTCGCCAACCCGGCGAGCATTGATTAGCATGCGGTGGCTACCGACTAGGTAGGGGGTACAGGTAAGCAAAGTCAACGTGTCTTCTCCAGGAACCACAGCCAACTTCTCGTATTCTGTGGGGGCAATGATTTCCGAATCCACCATCTCATACTCCAGAGTCTCACCCAACACCTCGATAATAATAACATCTCCGGCTACCATCTGGTCCACATTCTTAAAGAAGCGGCCGGTAGGGAAACCTCGGTGGCCGGCAATGACCGCCCGAGTGTCCTTACCCCCGATGGGCAGGTCCGTCCCGTCAAGGGTGGCTGTCCCAATGGACAGGTGGTACTCGGATGCACCGACATAGATGGGCAGGGATTCGTCGATTTTGGGGATGGTGATGTAGGCAAAGACATCGCCCTCTTCGTAATCCAGCGGGTTCACCGCGGTGTAATTCTTCACGTCGAAGGGGTCAACCACTCCCGTTCGGTCGCTGGCAATCTTTTCGTTGTAGGCGCTGGCATCGGCAATCAGGATTTCCTTCTGCTCAGCGGCTATCTGCTCTTGCTCCAACCGAAACTCCTCGTGGCGGTTCCCTGCCATCACATAGTTGTAGAGAACGGAAGTCAACGGATAAAGCATGAAGCCAAGGCCGTTGGCTGAAGGAAGCGGCTTTTTCTTCCAGGGTTTTGAACTTGCCTTCTGCTTCGGCATAGCCTCGGTAGCGCTTAGTGACGGAGGTGATGGTCGCATCCTCTAGAAAAGTGTAGCGATAAACTCTCGGATAGGTCATCTTGCCTAGACTCTTCATGGCATAGAAAGACACATGGGTGTAGGGACCGCCTGCCGGATGGATAGCTCGGTAGCCGGCATCCCAAGGGGTGAGGCAGGTGGCAAGTACGCCATTGCCGTCTTTGACTTGGGCGAACCAAGGCATGGTCGCCCCTGCGGTGTTGAACATGCCGTCGAAGCTGATTGTGCCTAATTCGATAGGCCAATCGTTGGGAATCATGAGGCCTTGTTGGAAGTTGAGGAGGGTGAACCAGGACCGAGATTTTTCTTCAAAGGAAAAGGGTCCGGGCCACCTCACCTCGTCAATTGCCGTGTCCTCTCGTAAGGGAATCCACTACATGAAGAGTTCGTCATTTCCTTTGATATGGATTCTTGTTTCGAAACTGAAGTCTTCAAAGTCATAGGTTGAAGTGATTGACTGGTTGTCGTCGGCGTATGTGTGTGTGATTTTTTCGGCTTCATGGAAATAGCGGTCTTGTCCCTGAACGGTGAAGGATGGACGGTAGGTGGGTAGAGTCGCCCACTCTGTTGTTGATGTCGTGATGGTAATTCCTAAAGTCTTTTCATTAACGGTCAGATTCATTGGTTTCCTTCTTTGCACGTTTTCTCTTAAAGTAAATGAACAACAGGAGTCCGTTCGTTACGAGGAGATTGAAGATTAGACCTAGAGAAATTCCGCCACCTTGATCGGGTATTGTGGACTCGTCAACAACGGACAAGACCATGGTGCCACCATCGGTGTTGGCGGCTAGGGTAATCTCAACGTCTTCTCCCTCCCTGACAGCATAGGATTCGCCTTCATAAAAGTCGTAGAGGACGGGATTGTCTAGGTCATCACCGGCATATTGCATCGGGTTAGCGATGGTGATTTGCTTCTCTTCAGGTTCGACATTGATGGCGACAAGTACAGTCTCGTCGTTGTGGGTCCGCTCGAACAAAGTGTAGCCCTCATCGTCCCCACCACCTAGAACGGTTCTGGTTCCTTTAGCAAAGACATCAGAAAACTCTTTTCTCGCTGACAAGAGTTTCTTATAGTGGTCTTCGTAATCGTTGTCGCCCACTAGGTCCCAATCCATGTCGTAACGATTCTCACTGAACTGCCCCTTATCCATGTCTCTGGCATTCATCCCACTTAGGCCTAACTCCTCTCCGTAGTAGATGACGGGTTGTCCTTTGGCGGTCAGTTGAAGGGAAACGGCGGACTTCATTAGACCGGGGTCGTTCTTCGCCCGTGTGATGAGGAAGCCATTCTCGTCGTGGCTGCTGAGGAACTGACCCATGGTAGCCTCTTCGGTTAGGGCTTCGTTTCGGTTCGCCAACTGGCGCTCCGTATTGTCGATGCGGCCGCGGAGAAACTCTTGGGCAATCTCTTTGAAGCCAAAATCCAGGAGGGAATCCATGGTTCCGCTCTCCAGAAACTTGCCATTAGCCATGTAGGTCCCATCAAAATATTCGCCAATGATGCGAAAGTCTGGGTTTATCTCGCGGAGCTCGGCATGAAAGTCTTCCCAGGTATCCATCTCCACATGTTTGATAGTGTCGACCCGGAAGTAGTCAATGGTGTCTCCCCTGTCGGTTTTGGTCTTTTCAATCCAATCCGTTTGCCATGCTATAATTTGGTCACGGATGTCAGGATCTTCAGTAATGAAGTCAGGTAAACCGGCTAGTTCACCGGTCACTGGATGGTTGGCATCAGGTTCTAAGCGGAGCATGCCGTCAAAGCGATCTTGTTCTTCTTTGGTTGGAAAGTTTGGAATGGGGTTGCCCGCTTCGTCGACGCCCTGGTCGGTGGATTTCAAGCCGTATCCCGTATGATTCAGCACGACGTCCACCATGAGCTTCATGTCGTGGTCATGGATAGCATCGATGAGTTCCTTGAAGGTGTCAATGTCTCCCAAATGCTCGTCGATTTGGGTGAAGTCCTTTGCCCAGTAGCCATGGTAACCGTACTGGGACCCTTCCTTACCGTGGCGGTGGTCCTGGTTGATATTATCTACGATGGGCGTAATCCAAATCGTGTTGACACCCAACTCTTGGAGGTAATCCAGTTTATCGATCAAACCTCGGAAGTCGCCGCCATGATAGCTTTCGGGGTGGTCGACGTCATAGTTCTCCCCGTTGGGGTCGTTGTTGGAGGTATCCCCATCGTTGAAGCGGTCCGTCAGCAGGAAGTAGATAACGGCTTCGTCGAAGTCAAAGTCTGGTGCTTCCGCGTGTACAGGACTTGCGGTGAGGAGGATGGCGAGGGACATGGCCCACATCATCCAAAATTTTCGTATTCTTTTCATCTCTATTCTCCTTGGTCTTCCCTGTTTCATCTAGAGTTATTGTAACGTATTGGGCGAGGGCTGTTCAAACAGTCTCTATGGGTATCTATAGAAAAAAAGTAAGGAGATTCTATGAAAAAATCTGTGAATAGAGAACTGAGCGAACGCGACGATTACCTATTTATGAGAAAATGGAACCTCATTGGCATCGTCGTCCTGTGTTTGCTTTCGATCCCCTTCCACTTCATGTATGAGTGGTTGGGTGAAAACCAAATCGTTGGCCTATTCTTCCCCATGAATGAAAGCATTTGGGAACATTTGAAACTCGTCTTCTTTCCCATAACTATCTGGTGGCTTCTTGGTTATCTTATCTTCGGTCGCAAGGAGAATGTCAGTTTTGCGAAGACCATCATTTCCGCAGCGGCATCCGCAATCCTGGCCATGCTCATCATCACCTCCTGGTACTACGTCTGGGAAAGTGGTATTGGTATCAGTAATTCGATCCTCCATGTCGGATCCATCTTCATCGCGGTCCCTATCGCTCAATTGGTGGGCATCCACATCTACCGTATCATCGATCCAAAGTCAATCTATGTGATTTTGGCTGTACTGATGATCGTTGTCTTTGCAGTTGCTTTTGTTGCCTTCTCCCTCTCGCCTCCGGATATGCCGATCTTCATCGAACCCTAAAGAATCCGTGTAGGCGTCTCAATTGACTTATCTCGCTTTATCCCATAAGATGATGGGCATGAAGAATTACAAAGTGAGGTGAATTATGGGAAGAAAAATAGATATTGTATGCACGAGAAATAACGTAGATTATCCGAGCACGCGTGGGGCTATGGTAGCCGGCGCCCGCACCGTCGAAGATCTAAAAGAAGCGGTCAATGTTTGTGGCGAATGCGAGGCTTGCGATGAGAACTTGGATTACATCCTGTCCACTTGCTGTGGTTGTAAGGATGTGTCCATGAAGACTATCCAAGACTTGGTCAAATCCGGTGTCAATTCCCTGGAAGAGATCATGGAAACCACCAAGGCTGGAACAGAACCAGATTGTGGTAAGTGTCAAAAATTGATTCAAAGTGTGATTGATCAAGGTTACTAAAAGATTAGCACCCAGATTAGGTCATGGGACCTAAGCTGGGTGCTTTTTAATTGATTATTTAGTTGCGACTCGCAAGCTGATGAGGGCTTTGATGTCTTCTAGGGTTTGCTCGTTGATTACCTTTAGCGTCAGCCATCGAGCTCCATTGTAGGGTTTGGCTTCTTGGTAAAGGTTTTGGGTTTCTGGAGTCAACTCCGGTAGTAATACTTCCGCTTCCTCCTTCTTTCCCACCACGACTAAGCAATAGAAGAAGCCTTCCTCAGGATACAGGGTGCATAACGACTTGCCGCTCTTCCTGTATTTGACGTTGTAGCCCGGAATCATGGAACAACTGCTGTGTTCTATAATTGATCTGACCTTATACGTCGACTCTAGATGTTGACACAGATCGTCCCAAAGAGGACTCTTGATGTAGGTCGAGATTTGTTCCATATTAGGTGCTTTACCCTTGGGATATCTTTCGTTCCAATCCATGTCTTCCTCCTTGGTTTGCTGTTAAATGTATTTGCTGCCTTCGCGGATACTGAGGTTTGCCATGCTTTCTTTGTTATGTTCAATGAAGCTTTTCACCCATTCTGGATCGGTCTTGGAGTATTCCCGCAGTGCCCAACCAATCGGAAAGTCCAACCGAGGGCCATGTACCTATTCCAAACTCTTATTCTACATTTCTTTCCCAGAATCTGTGTTGAGCAACTTCTTCGATGAACTCTAAGGTTCTGTCGTCGGTCGTCAACTTGATACCTGGTTCTTTCTTCATCTTGTCTTCTACGAAGTCTTTGCCGTCACCGATAACCCAAATTGGCTTAAAGTGGTTGAAGGTTTCCTGAACATAAGTCTTTGCGTGCTTCAGGAATGGCTTGGATGGTTTCTCCGGTTGAACGACAATCAATGCGTCGAAGAGCACGGGATAAGCCGCCTCATAGGTATGCTTGATCATCTCACCGTCAGGAGTTTCGCCAAGCTTTGGCGCTACGATTTCTGGCTTAAGCTTCTCTTCTTTTAGGGTGTCCATTAACCTTGCCACATCATAGTCCGTATTCTCATCAATAAAGACGGCAACTTTTCTTGTGTCCGGCTTGAAGTGGGTCTTTGTCATCGACAACGCAGGCGATACGAAGTCCTTCATCTCACCCGGCTTAATACCCGCTGGGTCGAAGCCTGCCTTGGCATCCGGCTTGTCTGCGCCAACCTTATCCGCAATTTGTTGGGCCATGTCCTTATCCACATTCGCAAACATATTTACAACGTTTTGGCGGATTTCAGGACGGTCACATTTGGCCAACTCAAAGCTGAAGGCGTCGATGATGTGCTCTTTCTCCGGCTCGGACATGGAGTTGTAGAACATGATGGCTTGGCTAAAGTGGTCACGGAAGGCCTCGCCACGGTTCTTAATCTTGACGCCATCGATCTTCTCTTGGTAGTGCTCGTAGCCACCCTCTTCGAATGGTACCGGTTGTGGGGACTCGTTTTCGATTTGGCTCTTATGGTAACTTACCGGTCCACGGTGAATCATGTGCATGTGGTAACCGTCTCTTTGGTTGTTGTGTACAGGCACGATTGGGCGGTTGACCGGGATTTGATTGAAGTTTGGTCCACCCAGTCTCAGAATCTGCGTGTCGGTATAAGAGAACAGACGACCTTGCAGTAATGGATCGTTGGTGAAGTCGATGCCGGGAACGATATGGCCTGGATGGAAAGCGGACTGCTCGACCTCAGCGAAGAAGTTATCTACGTTGCGGTTCAGGGTCATTTCACCGACCTTTTGCAATGGGATCAACTCTTCAGGCCACAACTTGGACGCATCCAAAATATCAAAGTCATACTTGAATTCATCCTCTTCAGGAAGCAACTGAACACAGAAGTCGTAAACTGGATAGTCGCCTGCGTCAATCGAGTCGACTAAATCGCGGCGGTGAGAGTCTGGGTCCTTACCGGACTTCTTCTGATTCTCATCCCATTCCATGCCGTGGGCACCGAGCTGTGAACGCCAGTGGAATTTGACGAAGGTTCCCTTGCCTTCCTTATTAACTAAGCGGAAGGTATGAACGCCAAAGCCGTCCATCATTCTCAAGTTAACGGGAAGGGCACGGTCAGACATCAGCCACATGATAAAGTGGGCAGATTCTTGGTTTCTAAAGACGAAGTCCCAAAGCGTATCGTGGGCACTTGCTGCTTGTGGAATCTCATTGTGAGGTTCTGGTTTTACCGCATGGATAAAGTCCGGGAACTTGATGGCATCCTGAATTGGAAAGACCGGGAAGTTATTACCTACCAAGTCGAAGTTACCTTCTTGGGTATAAAACTTCGTTGCCCAACCACGAACGTCTCTTGGTGTATCCGTTGATCCACGGAAACCGGCTACGGTAGACATACGTACAAACACAGGAGTCTCCTTACCAACCTCATTTAAGAAGTCCGCACGGCTATACTCGCTCATATCTTCCGTCAACTTGAATGTACCGTAAGCACCTGATCCTCTGGCGTGAACGATTCTCTCGGGAATGCGCTCATGGTCAAAGTGGGTGATCTTCTCACGCAGATGGAAGTCTTCCAACAGCGTTGGTCCACGCTCATGTAACTTCAGCGAGAACTCATCTTCGGCCATCTTCGTACCGGAGTTGGTCGTAAAGTCTTTGCCTGCATTATCTACACGGTCTTTTTCCAAGTCCTGGAACTTCTCATCTTGAGGTGGGTCAACTTGCTCTTTTAGCGGTGGAACTAATGCTGCTGATTCAAATTTATGATCTGGCTCTTTGAAGGATCCCTTGTCTACTGGATCTTTCTTTTTCGCTTGCTTTTTGCCTTCGTTTTTCGGTTGCTTTTTCTTTGCCATTATTCTCTCCTCCTATAGATTATGTAACGATTTTGTAACATTACATCCTATAGCTACCCCCAAAACGTTTGCATAACCGAAAGAAAAGGACTTTTGCTCTTTTTGTGATAAAAACGTTTGAATAAAAAAAAGAGATGAGTACCTCGAAAGGCTCTCATCTCTTTGGACCAATTTATTAGGACAATCTAAACTCTTGCAGGAGTTATTTTATTATGCGATATGTGTCTATCGGATTTCCATTGATGTCTTTTTCTTTTTTCTGAGATTTTACATAATCATTTAACTTTCGGTAATCTGTAAGCTCTTCATTATCTAAAGATTGCATATCAATATAAATGATATTGTAATCCTCTGGCTGCTCTCTTAGATATTCTATATAGGAATCCATCAGTTTAGATTTTCCAGATCTTCTTACTCCCGTTATGACTTTTATATCTGGAGTGCCCTGAAGACCAATAAGTTTATCTAAATACTGGTCCCTTCGAATAATTTTCATTATCATCACCTCATCCCCATTATATCACCACTTCCGAAACTTAAATTTTTTTTGAGTTTCGGAAGTTCGGTGTATTTTCTTAACAAACTATTTCATTCTTATTCGGCTCTTTCCACTCAAATAGCACGCTGAAAATAAAACTTGACATCTAACAGGTACCTGTCGTATAATAATAAAGGATTAAACAGGTACCTGTTATAAATAAGGAGGTATATATGAGAAACTTAAATAAAGAAGAGTTAATGTTGGCCAAGCTGGACCAGGTGATGCGCCAACTTCGCAGAAGACCCGCAGGCAAGCAAAACTTAGGAAGAGGCGTGTTCCGCATCATCCGCCGCGTACAAAACCAAGAAAATATCTCAACCAGAGAGTTAGCTGAAGAATTGGGCGTTCGCCCCTCTTCCCTGAATGAGAAGCTGGCTCGCTTGGAAAGAGAAGGCATCATTAAAAGAGAAAGAGATCCCAGAGACCAACGGGTCTTTTTGATCCGGCTCCTCCCCGCAGGCGATGAGCTTATTAAGGAGATGAAAGTGGAAAGAAAGAAAATGCATAATAATATTTCGAAAATTCTAACCGCCGACGAGATGGACACCCTCACCTCCCTCGCCGACAAGTTGGCTCAAGGCTTATCCGACCTCAATCCGGAGGATGCCTAATGGCCGTTAGACCAGGCGGCACAGGAGGCCGCGCGGGTCGCTTTCTCACGGAGGAAGAGAAGGTCAACCGCCCGAAAGTTACCGTTAAACTACTGGCACGCATAGGAGGATATCTGAGGCCGTATTGGAAGCAGATGGCCCTCGTACTCATTGCTATCGTCGTGTCATCTATTCTACACCTGATGCCCGCCATCCTCACCGGCCGCATCATCGACGAAGGCCTCATCGGCCAGAACATGAACGCCCTGATAACGCTGATTCTTCTGTCACTGGGGGTCATGCTCGCGGGCAATCTCATCGGTGTCCTCGAGGCCTACCTCAACACGTGGATTGCCGAGCACATTACCTACGACATGCGCAACTCCATGTTCGCCCACCTGCAGAAAATGTCCCACCGTTTCTTCACGGAAAATCAACAAGGCGATATCATCACCCGGATGACCGGCGATATCTCCGGTGTCCAGCAAATTCTGACCGGTACCCTCACGGGCATCCTGTCCAATGGGATCACCCTCATTGTGGCCATGGTGGCCATGTTCCAGAAAAACTGGATCCTCGCCCTCGCCGGTGTCCTGATGATTCCCCTCTTTACCCTGCCTACCCGACGGGTCGGCAAAACTCGTTGGTCCATCACCAACGAAGCCCAGCAACGGCAAGATGAAATCAACAGCATCCTCGGTGAGACTATGTCCGTCAGCGGTCAGCTTCTCGTCAAACTCTACAATAAAGAGGACCAGGAATACGCCCGCTATGAAGACGCCAACCGGAAGATGATTCACCTAAACATTCGTGAGCGGATGGCCGGCCGCTGGTTCCGCGTCGTTCTCCACACCTTCTCGGGCATCGGCCCCATGCTGATCTACCTCATCGGCGGCATCCTCATGATGAACTACAATTCCAGCCTCACGGTCGGTGACATCACTGTCCTGGTCGCTCTCCTCGGCAGAATGTACATGCCCATCAACTCCCTGATGAGTATTCAGGTTGATTGGATTAGGAGTATGGCCCTCTTCACCCGAATCTTCGACTACTATGATATGCCGGTCGAAATCGAGAATGCGAAGGACGCTCTCGTGCCCGCAACCACCAAGGGCCATGTTTCCTTCAACAACGTCCACTTCCACTACAACCCCGAACGCCCCATTCTCAAGGGTATCGACTTCGAGGTTGAAAGTGGCAAGAGCATTGCCATTGTCGGACCATCCGGCGCCGGCAAGAGTACAATCATCAACCTCATCCCAAGGCTCTACGATGTCATCGGCGGTTCTGTTCACCTTGACGGCACCGACGTCCGCGACCTCGACTTGGGCTACCTTCGCCGCAACATCGGCATCGTGACCCAGGACACCTACCTCTTCAATGGAACAATTCGTGACAATCTCCTCTACGCGAAACCCGATGCAACCGAAAAAGAGCTCATCGAAGCCTGCAAGAAAGCAAACATTTACAGCTTCATCGCCCGCCAAGATGATGGCTTCGAAACCATGGTCGGTAACCGGGGCCTCAAGCTCTCTGGTGGCGAAAAACAGCGCCTCTCCATCGCCCGAGTTCTCCTTAAAGATCCCGCCGTCCTCATCTTCGACGAAGCCACCTCTAGCCTCGACTCCATCTCAGAGAACCTCATCCAACAAGCCATCGAGCCCCTAATCCAAACCCGAACCAGCATCCTCATTGCCCACCGCCTGTCCACCATCCTTTCTGCCGACGAAATCCTTGTCGTCGAAAATGGAAAAATCACCGAGCGTGGTAAGCACGGTGACCTGGTTAATACGGATGGTGTGTATGCCCACTTGTATGAGACACAGTTTCAGAGGGCGGCTTAGGGTGGTTAGGATAATTTATGGTTAGTAAATAAAGAAGTAAAAACTGATCCAAATAAAGCAGCCCCTTGAGTTAGCATTAGTTCAACTCAGGGGGCTAGTTTTAGTTTATTCTGAAATGTCTTTTTGATACATTACGAATTTAGGATATCAAAACTGGTCGATTATAACTTCTTAACCCTTTCCGTTTCTCTATCATCTACAGTAAAACTACCATCGTTAAGTTTTTCCAGACGATTATTTAATTGAGCCAGTAAGTCTAGCATTTTATCTTTATCTAAGATTTCCTGTTCTTGATTTGTGATTACTTCATCGTCGGTAAATATAATGTAAGATGAGTATAAATCTTGAATCGTTTGATGTAAGTTCATCAATTCCTCATCTGCAGCTATAAAAGATAAAGTCCATATAATTGTGTAAAAGTTAAAAGGCCATGTAACAGCCCTTTT
>CAYMYX010000035.1:0-14669 GCA_964394795.1 uncultured Peptoniphilaceae bacterium | reverse complement strand
GATGCTTCATCTTCCTTCAGTTCCTCGGTTAACTCTTGGATTTCATCAATAATAGAGGAGATATAGGCGATGGTATCTAAGAGAGGCTCTTCAGTAGACAGGTCAACTCCAGCCATTTGCGCTAATTCGAGTGGCCCCTTGGTACCACCTGTCTCGAGGACCTTAATCCAGTCTTGGGCGACTTCGTCGCCTTCTGCCAGAATACGTTTAGCCATTTGGGTACCAATCGTAAGCCCCGCTGAGTAGGTATAAGAATAGAGACCCATATAATAGTGAGGCTGTCTCATCCAAGTTAGGGTTGACCCATCCAGAACCTTAACCTCTTCTCCCCAGAAGTCTTCCAAGACTTTGCGATAGATGTCGCTGAGTTGGTCTGCGGTGACGTTGCCACCTTCATCGACAATCTTGTAAACTTCCCTTTGATAGGCTGCTTCCAAGAGGTGGGTAACGAAGTTGTGGTAGTAGGTCTTTGAAATCATCTGAGACAGTATCCAGCGGCGACGGCGCTTGTCATCGCCCGCTTGCTTGAGGAGGTAGTTCTCCATGATAATCTCATTGGTGGTCGAAGGTGCTTCGATGAAATACATGGAACAACGAGTACCGTAAAGGTTTTGGTTTTGTCCTGCGATGACGAAGTGACCGGCGTGGCCCAATTCATGGGCTAACGTCATGACCTCATCCATCTTTTCATTAAAAGTGGTCAGGATATAAGGGTGAACACCGTAAGGGCTAGAGCAGAAAGCGCCTGTCCTCTTGCCCCTGTTAGCGGCATAGTCAATCCATCGGTCATCAAAGGCTGAGCGGACAATATTTTGGTAGTCTTCGCCTAGGACGGAAAGCCCTTCGACGATGTAGTCTCTGGTCTCCTCGTAGCTAACATGAGGGGCATAGCTGGGATCAACTTCGATTTTCAAGTCAGCTGTGGTAACTTCATCCAAGCCGTGAATTTCTCCGAGAAGCTTGGCATACTTTCGCATGGCAGGAGCCAATTTCTCCATGATAATGTCAATTTGTCTATCATACAGGTCTCTGGAAACATCTTGGCGATCTAGTAGTAAGTCAAATACAGAGTCAAAGCCCCTCAAGCGAGACAGAATCTTCTCCTTTTGGACTTGGGTGTTGTAGACCGATGCGGTGGCATTCTTGTGTTTATCCAATTCATCGTAAAAGATATCAAAAGCTTGGCGACGGACCTCGGTGTCAACTTCCTGCTCCATCGTTCCTTCGAAGGAATTGTAGGTCATCTCGTATTCTTTATCCTTCACGGTAAAGTTAGGGAAGGCAATATCCCCGAACTTTATATCGGAATATGTCTGGTAAGGGGCCTCCAAGGTTGGAGCTAAGGCTGCAAGAACCGCTTCCGTCTCTGCGCCTAAGAGCTGGTCTTTCTTCTTCAGCAGTTTTTCAAGATAGAGCTTATTGGCAGAAGACTTTTCCTTTGCTTCCTCGAGAATATCCGCATCCATTTGAGCCAAATCCGTATCCAAGAAGGACAGTTCTGCACTGAGTTCCGCTAAATCATTGCTTGTAGCTAGATAGCGCTTGTTCTTTTCTTGGTTTGTTACATCTGCTTCCACATCCAAGGAGCTATAGGTGCTGATGCGAATAATTTGCTCCATGATGGGGCGGTTGGCGTCGAGAGCTTCATTCACATCGTCCGCAGTCTCGATCTTTCCTTTATAGCGAGAAGTAAAGTCAGCTACTTTTTCCTTCACCTCGTCCAAACTTTCATTGTATTGGTCTACATCTTCAAACAGGTCGGTTAAGTCCCAAGTTTGCTCAACAGGGACCTCATTACGATTTTTAATCTTTTCCATACTTCCTTCTTTCTCGTTTATCCTTTAACTCGGTATTGAGTTAGTAACACTTCCTTAAGTATATCATTTTTCATTCGTCTCGCCTTCCGCTATAATGAGAATATCGTTGAAAATGCACTGAGAAAGGATATGACATGAAAGATCAAGCGAAGTTAAAAGACTACGCCAAACTGGTTGTTGAGGTTGGCGTTAATGTGCAAGAGGGCGAGCCTGTCCTCATTACTTGCCCGGTAGAGGCCGTTGAATTTGCCCGCCTCCTAGCTACCTACTCCTATGAACGGGGAGCGAGCGAAGTCATTATGAACTGGAAGGATGACCCGCTTACCCGCCTAAAATATGAGAACGCCCCTATGGAAGTGTTTGAGAACATCCCCGATTGGGCTTTTGACCGTGCCAAATACTACTACGAAAAGGGTGCCAACATCATCTCCGTATATTCCGAAGACCCTGAGTTGCTTCAGGGCATCGACATGGCCAAAATTGCTGCGGCCAGCAAGGCCAATAACACCAAGATGAAACCCTTGGACAAGTACACCATGAATGACATCGTCTCCTGGTGCGTCGTCTCCATACCGAACGTTGCTTGGGCAAAGAAAATCTATCCTGATATTGAAAACGAAGAGGAAGCGGTAGATAAACTCTGGGATCAAATCTTCGATGTCACTCGCATGAACGAGGAAGACCCTGTCGCTGCTTGGGAGAGCCACTTAGATACGCTGACCCAAAAAGCCGACAAGCTTAACGAGCTTCACCTCAAGTCCCTTCACTACAAGTCCTCCAATGGAACTGACCTTGTTGTGGAGTTGCCGGAGAAGCATATCTGGATGAGTGCCACCTCCAATAATGCCAAGGGAACTCGCTTCCTGCCCAACATTCCTACTGAGGAAGTCTTTACCCTTCCCTCTAGAACGGGCGTAAATGGAAAATTGGTATCCACTAAGCCCTTAGCCTACAACGGTAATTTAATCGATGGCTTTACCTTGGACTTCAAGGATGGCGAAGTCGTCGAATTTACCGCAAAAAAAGGTGGCGAAGCCCTCAAGTCGCTCTTTGATGAAGACCCCAATGGCCGCCGTTTAGGAGAGGTCGCCCTAGTCCCTTACGACTCCCCTATCTCCAACTCTAACCTCCTCTTCTACAACACCCTCTTTGATGAGAATGCCTCCTGCCACTTTGCCTTTGGCGCCTGCTACCCTACAACCTTAGAAGGCGGCACGGAAATGAGCGAAGAAGAGATCGTTGAAGCCGGCGGAAACGACTCCCTCCTCCATGAGGATTTCATGGTTGGTGCTGAAGATATGTCCATTACCGGTTTAACCTACGATGGAGAAACCATCGATGTCTTCGTCGATGGCAACTTTGCCATCTAGAACCTTGCAATACCAATTATCCAATAAAAAAACTGTGGACAGGCTTAGTCGCCTCTCCACAGTTTATTCTTTTACTTTTATTCCTTGCCTCGCAACAGAACATGGCGGACAAGCAGATTCATCACGATACCGACAACGACCGCGATGAAGATGTTACTGGTCATGAACATGCGACCGAAGTCGCCAAAGGTAGCTACCCACTCCGCCCCGGCTCCCCTTGAGTAAACCGGAAGGATAACGCCTAAGCCGATGGTGGTTCCGGCAATAAGGTTGTTAGCCAGAGAAGATTTTTCTGAAGTAACTACTTCGATACCGGAGAACATGATCAAGGCCGCGCTGATGATAAAGACGGCGCCAACGACCGGTCTCGGGATTGCCGCCAACATGGTAGCAAGCTTTGGTGACAGGCCGTATAACAGGAACATAACTGCAGCAACCTGAGTGATAAAGCGGCTGGCGATTCCCGTAGAAGCGATGATACCAATATTTTGGGTGTAGCTGGTGACAGGCAAGGCGCCTAGGACACCACTGGCCATACAGCCCAGACCCTCAGCTGCGATTCCTTTATTGATGTGCTTGACCCGATAGGTGGTTTTGCTGACTGCACAGGTAGCGGCAAAGTCACCCATAGACTCAAACATGGATCCAATGTAGCCCGTAAAACCGACGAGAATTGCTGCCGGGATTAGAAGGAAAGGTGCGTCTACCCCATCCCAACCTTGGAATGGGAAGAGCGAAGGAATCGCAAACCAGTCCGCATCGGCGACCATCTGCCAATTGTAACGACCTAACGGTGTTGCTGCGATTACGCCAACAATGATAACGGCGAAAAGCACGAAACCGCTGGATAGGATTCCCTTGAATCGGAACTTAAGGAAGAGACCAACTACAAAGGCGGCTAAAGCCAAAAGTAAGTCTGTCATGTGTTGCGTGGAGAAAATCCAGGTGATCGCAATATTCGTCGCTACGAATCCGATTACTGTAACTACAGAGCCCGTAACGACAGCTGGGATAAACTTTCTAATCTTACCGAGTATTTTTGATGTACCAATAATGAATTCCAGCAAACCGCCTACAAGGACCGCTCCCCACATGGCCGGAAAGCCATAGACTGCGGTTACGTTGCCCATGGCTGTCAATACAGAAGATGAGGGTCCTTGGACGATGGGCAGCCGGTTACCGATAGTCGTTTGGATTAGGGTACCTACGCCCATGGCCAAGAAACAGGTGCTGATCATCGTAACGATGACGGATTCCGGTAAGCCGGCTAAGGCGACAAACATACCCGACCAGATGAAGGGGGTAAAATCGACGAGGGTAATCTGGAAAGCATAAAAGAGAGTTTCTAGAAAATTATCCGGTCTCTCCTCTACACCATAGGTCAGCTCAATGGAGCTTTCTGGGTCAACATCAAATACAGGCTGCTCTTGCGGATCTGTATGGGGTTGGCGAACGTTAATGCGCTCGACCTTTTCTTCTTCTATCAACACTTCATGTGTTTCTGTGACTTTGGACGGTTCTTTAGGATTTTGATTTCTTGCCATAATAACCTCCTAATAATTAATAAAACCTTCTTTCATTTTATTCCATAATGGTTTCCATTACTACATATTGGAAATAATAATTATTCGTTAAAACTAATAAAATGTAAACGACCCTCTTGTATAGAATTCACAACTTTGTGGATCTTACTCCTCCTCGTAGTCTTCCGCCCAAGACCGAGACCGATCCAAAGCCCTCTTCCAATTGCGAACCTTCTTCTCCCTGAGATCAACATCCATCTTAGGTGTATAGACCTTACCGTCTTTGATTCTCTCTCTAATATCATCCAGGGAGGCCCATACTCCTGCATGAAGGCCTGCCAAGAAGGCAACACCCAGTGCCGTTGTCTCCAACATCTCGGGCCGTTCCACAGACACCTGACTGATGTCGGCTTGAAACTGCATGAGGAAGTTGTTGTCGCTTCCTCCCCCATCCACTCGAATTTTCTTCAGGGGAATGCCAGAGTCGTTGGCCATCGCCTGAAGCACGTCATTGGACAGGAAGGCCTCAGATTCCAAGACTGCACGTATAATGTGGTATTTGTTGGTCGACCGAGTAATGCCCACTAGGGTTCCCCTCGCATAGGGGTCCCAGTAGGGGGCGCCAAGACCGGTGAAGGCAGGAACAACATAACAACCGTCGGTGTTGTCCACTCTGTTGGCCATGTACTCCGTATCTTGTGCCGTGTCCACAATGCGGAGATTATCCCTCAACCATTGAACAGCAGATCCTGCCACAAAGATGGACCCCTCTAAGGCGTAAGTCACCTTCCCTTCATTAAGCCCCCAGGCGATGGTGGTAATCAGTCCGTTATTAGACTCCACCGCATAATCCCCGGTATTCATCAGAAGGAAGGCACCGGTCCCGTAGGTATTTTTTGCCTCGCCCATGTCGAAACACCCCTGGCCGAACAAGGCCGCCTGCTGGTCCCCCGCTACCCCACCGATAGGAATCTCACTGCCAAAGTAATTGGCGCTGGTTTTGCCAAATAGGCCGCTAGACGGTTTGACTTCGGGGAGCATTTCCCTCGGTATATTGAGCTCGGTTAGGATTTCGTCATCCCAATCGAGGTCGTGGATGTTGTAAAGCATGGTCCTTGAGGCGTTGCTATAGTCGGTAACATGGACGCTGCCTCGTGTCAGGTTGTAGATGAGCCAGGTGTCGATGGTACCAAAGAGGAGCTCGCCTACCTCAGCCCGTTCTTGCCCTCTGTCGATGTGGTCAAGAATCCACCGGATTTTCGTTGCGGAAAAATAGGGGTCCAAAATAAGGCCGGTTTTCTTCCGGAAAAATTCCGTCTTCCCTTCCTCGGCTAACTTCTTCGTCATCTCCGCCGTCCGCCGGCACTGCCAAACGATGGCATGGTAAACGGGTTGGCCGGTTGCCTTATCCCAAACAACCGTTGTTTCCCTTTGGTTGGTGATTCCTATTGCCGCGATGTCTTCCCCAGTCAGGTTGAGCTTGGCCATCGCCTCGCTGGCTACACCCAACTGAGTAGACCAAATCTCTGTCGCGTCTTGCTCTACCCAACCCAGCTGGGGAAAGATTTGCCCCAACTCCTTTTGTGCTTTGGCACACACATTTCCTTCTTCATCAAATATCAAGCACCTTGCGCTTGTCGTTCCTTCATCGAAGGTCATCAGATACTTCGTCATCATCCCCTCCTCTTCTGTCTCTTTCTTCTAGTATACAGAAGAAGAAAATAAAAAAGAATCGATAGATGAGAAAACTGGCAACTACACCAATTTCTTCTCCTATCGATTCTTCGATAAGTCGATATTATTCTTCTCGCAATCCATACTTAGGTAGGATGATGGTAAATTTCGAGCCATGGCCCAATTTGCTATCCAAAAAGACTTGGCCACCATGGGATTGGACAGTGTGCTTGACCAAAGATAAGCCCAAGCCTGTACCCGAACCTTGCTTCTTGTTCCTTGCCTTATCGACGACGTAGAAACGCTCGAATACTCTATTTTGATCCTCTTTGGATATGCCCAAGCCCTCATCTTCGATAACCAAACGGACAGTGTCACCCTCTTCCTTCAGAGAAACATAGATGTTTCCTCCGTCGACTTTAGAGTATTTCACCGCATTGCTCAAGAGATTTCGCACCACATCGGCAAGCAATCGTTCATTACCAAAAAGGCGAATATCGGGGCTGTCAAAATGGATCTTTAAATTTCGATTACTAGCGTGGACACTGATGGATTGAATCTCATCCTTGATGCGCTGGGTCATCGAGAACTCAGCTCGTTCGTCATAATCGCTGTAACCCGTATCGAACTTCGACAGCTGAATAATTTCATTAATCATGTTGAGGAGGCGGACACCCTCTCTGTGAATAATACTAGCGAATTTCTGGGTCTCGTGCGGACCAGCCATGCCGCTCTCAATCATTTCCGCGTAGCCATTGATGGAGGTAAGAGGGCTCTTTAGCTCGTGGCTGACATTGGCGGAGAACTGCCTGCGCAGGGTTTCGTTCTCCCGAACTTGACTTAAAGCTTCCTTAAAAGCAGTCTTTTGCTTTTCACTGCCGAGAAGAGCAACCAGCTCTTTTTCCACTTGGGTATAATCGGTGTTTTCATTAAAGGAACCTGATAGCAGGCTCTTCAGGTAAAAGACCATGGATTGGACAGGTCCTGTCTCTGTATCCCTAAGCCGTTTAATTGCCCCCCAAGAAATAAGCGCCGCTATAGCAAGAAGAGTCAGGATAGGTAGCCACAGCTGACTTAACAGCTGTAATGCTGTAGGCCTCTGGGCTTCAACGATGTAGGTGTTGCCTGCACCATCTTTAAAACTTTCTTCGCTCGACGTCCCATCATCATCTAGTCTTGTTACAAGGATGCCTTCGGTAAGCGAATCTTCCTTCCCCTGTAAGCTGATCAAACGGTCAATTTCTTCCGTGGATTGCCCATCGTATACTTGGGCGACTCTTCGTGCTGTTTCAAGATTTTCTCGATAGGTTAGGTTAGACAGAAAGATATAGAAAAGAGCTAGGGCAAGCAATGCTAAAAACAACATTGGATAGAGAATATATTTGAAATATTTTCTGTTCATTTCCCCTCCCATCCCTCATCAGGCACCGAGCTTGTAACCTACATTTCTAATTGTTTTAATAGCGCCACCTTTTTCACCCAGCTTTTGCCTTAGTGTCCTGATATGGACATCCACCGTACGGGTAGCACCTGCGTATTCATAACCCCAAATCTCATTCATGATACGATCACGGGATAGAACTACGTCGTGGTTAATCATCAGATAATAGAGGAGCTCGAATTCTTTGTAAGTAAGTTCAACTTCTTCATCGTCCACCACAACTTGACGCTTCTCTAAATCCATTTCAATACCTTCATAAGACAAGCTAGCTTTCTCATCCTCATCACCGACACGGCGGAGGACTGCACGAACGCGGCTGATTAACTCCATGACGCCAAAAGGCTTAGTGATGTAATCGTCGGCACCCATATCCAAACCTCGCACCTTATCAAATTCGGAGGTCTTTGCCGTCAGCATGATCACTGGAACATGCTTGGTGTTCATTTCTTGCTTCACATGGCTGAGGATTTGGTAGCCATCCTCCCCCTCCAACATAATATCCAGAATGAAGAGGGCCGGGACCTTCTTCTCTATTGTTGCATAGAGGCTAGTGGCATCTTCAAAGCCCGTAGCCCTAAAACCATTGTTGTTGAGTGCATAGGCAATTAATTCTCTGATATTTCTATCATCTTCTACGATGTACACGTGTTTCAATACTTACCTACCTCTCCTATAAGAAAAGGGCAAGGCTTGGCGCCTTGCCCTCGCATGAGATGCTAGTTTTGTACTTCATAGGATCCTGTTAATGAGTACAATACCGATTCTGCAATATTCTCGGCGTGGTCACCAATTCGTTCAAGGTATTTTGAAATCATTAAAATATCAATGATCTTAACCGGGTCATGCTCACCTTGAGCTCGAATCTCAAGGATGACCTCATCTCTTACCTTACTGAAAAGGGCATCCACCTCATCATCTTTTTGAATGGTGCTGCTAGCTAAGTGACTGTCGCCATCAGCAAAGGCCCTTACTGCATCCTGAGTCATTTCTGCAGCTTTCACTGACATTTCTCGCACACTGCCAAGTTCTCTGCGACGGTAACCTTGTTCAATCATCTGTTTGACTAAGAAGGCAATATCTTCAGCTTGGTCGCCAATACGCTCAAGATCCGTGTTCATCTTCATTGCAGCAGAGATAAAGCGAAGGTCTGAAGCGACAGGTTGCTCGGTTAAGATAATACGGATGCACTGCTGCTCAATAATGGAGGAAAGGTTGTTTACTTCCTTTTCTGTCGTAATCACTTCCTCGCATAAGTCCGTGCTCTTTTCTAATAAAGCATTGGCTGCCTTCTTAACTTGGGTTGCACAAAGCTCCGATAACTCGATCAACTTCTCGTTTAAGCGATTTAACTGATTTTCAAATTCTACTCTCATTTTCGTCCCCTTTCCTATCAACCGAAACGACCAGTGACGTAACGTTCGGTTCTTTCGTCCTGAGGATTAGAGAATAATTCAGTCGTTTCTTTGAATTCAACCAAGTCACCAAGATAAAAGAAGCCCGTTTTGTCCGATACACGTGTCGCCTGTTGCATGTTGTGTGTAACTATCACTATAGTATACTTCTTTTTCAGATCAAATAATAAATCTTCAATCTTCGTTGTTGAAATGGGGTCCAAAGCTGATGTTGGCTCATCCAGTAGAATCACTTCAGGCTTAACCGCCAACGCTCTGGCGATACAGATACGCTGTTGTTGTCCACCTGATAGAGATTGTGCTGATTTGTTGAGCAAATCCTTAACTTCTTCCCAAATTGCTGCTTGCTTTAGCGACGTTTCAACGATTTGATCTAGTTCCTCTTTACCCTTAATTCCGTGTGTCCGTGGGCCATAAGCGACGTTATCATAAATCGTTTTGGGGAAGGGGTTTGGTTGTTGGAAAACCATGCCTACATTTTTCCGTAGCTCATATACATCCGCTTCGGTATAAATGTTTTGTCCGTCCAAAAGAATCTCACCTTCCGTATGGAAGCCTTCGATTAAATCATTCATTCTATTGATTGATTTTAGCAACGTTGACTTACCACAACCGGATGGTCCGATAAATGCAGTTACTTCATTCTCTGCGATTTCCATCGATACATTTTTAATCGCTTTGAAGTCAGTGTAATAGCTGCTAAAATCGCGAATACTTAACTTACTCATTCACCTTGCTCCCTCTTTTTCATTTCCTGCTCGATACGGTTGGAGATTGCGTTAATAATGACCACGACCAGAATCAGGATAACACCTGTGGCATAAGCCTCCGGTACATGGATACCCTCTGTGGATAGCATATACATGTGGATGGCCAACGTACGACCATTCATCATTGGTGTAGCATATTGGGCCATAGAACCAGCTGTATAAATCAAGGCTGCCGTCTCGCCGACGACACGTCCGATCGCTAAGATGATACCCGCAAAGATACCCATTGATGCTGCAGGAAGAACGATGTTGAATACCGTTCTGAGCCTTCTAGCACCCAAGCCGTAGCTCGCTTCCCTCAACTTGTTTGGTACAGCGAGTAACGCCTCTTCTGTAGCACGGATGATTAAAGGTAGACACATCAAGACCATGGTCATCGAACCGGACATAATGGTGTTACCCCAACCCAAAGCGTTGGAGAAGAAGAGCATACCGAACAAACCAAAGATGATGGATGGGATACCCTGTAGGGTCTCGGTCATCAGTCTCGTGACCTTGACGAACTTATTACCGGGTTTCGCATATTCCACCATATAGATGGCCGTTGCAACACCGATGGGCACGGAGATACCTACCGTAATCAGAATCATCAGGATCGTGTTCCAGATTGCAGGCATCATGGACTGGTTTTGCGTCGTATAGTTGATAGCAAAGAGGTCGCCCGCCCTTGAAATCAAAGTCGGAATACCGTTGATTAGAATATGGCCCACGACTAGCAGCAACATAATTACCGTAAAAGCGATAGAAAGAAGAACTAGGCCTTTAAGGATAATACTCCCCGCGCCCTTTTTCCCCGTGGATATTTTTTGTTGAACCATTGGCTTTTCCATTATTTCTTCTCCTTATTCTTTACGACATTAAATGCCACGTTGATCACAAGGATAAAGATGAAAAGGACAGCGCCGGTTGCAATGAGTAGCTCACGGTGTAAACCACCGGCATAGGCCATCTCCGTAACGATATTGGTCGTCAGCGTTCTGGCTTGGTTGGTAAGTCCTGAAGGCATGATTGGGCTGTTTCCGATAACCATAGTAACAGCCATGGTCTCACCGATTGCCCTTCCGATGCCCATGATGATAGATGAAAGAACACCCGAGCTAGCCGCTGGTAAAACTACGCTGAAGACTGCCCGCTCATGGGTTGCTCCAAGCCCTATCGCACCTTGGTAATAGGCATCAGGTACAGACTCTAAAGCTGACTGGGACAAGGAGATAACCGTTGGTAGAATCATAATTCCTAATAAAATAATGGCTGCGAGAAGGGATAAGCCGAAGCCGCCGAACTGTGCTCTAATGAGAGGAACAACAACTTTTAAGGCCCACAAACCATAAACAATGGAGGGAATACCGGCTAGTAAGTTAATTCCGCTCTGGAAAATTCCTTTAATATTCTTCGGGCAGTAGAAGGCCATAAATATTGCCGTCAACACGCCGATTGGAACACCAAGGATTGCCGCCCCGATTGTGACATAGATGGAGCCCAGAATCATCGGCAGAATTCCCCATTCCCCTGCCCCGGGAGCCCACTTAGTACCAAAGATAAAATCAGTAAAACCGACTTCCGCTATTGCCGGTATCGAGTTGGAGAAAACAAACCAACTGATTAAAGCGACCGCGACAATAGAAGTAGCCGTGCAGATGAGAAACACTATTTCCATAAATCGATCACGGAAATCTAATGTAGAACTACTGCTCACAACAACCTCCTACGTGAATAGCTCATTTATTACGTTCATCTTAACAGATTAACTGAAGAAAATGGCCGGTGGAAACCGGCCATTGTCATTCAGAATTCTAATCTTGTTTAGAGATCATCCCAATTCTCAACTTCACCAGTGAAGATTTGACGAATTTGTTCAAGTGTTAAGTTTTCAGTTCCGTTTTCAGGAGATACGATAACTGCGATACCGTCAATTGCGATAGCTTGGTCAGTTAAACCTTTGTCTAACTCTTCTTGCTTGATTTCACGAGAAGCCATACCAATATCAGCGTTACCATCGATAGCAGCTGTGATACCAGCACCGGAACCGTTAGCAGTGTGGTCGAAGTTTACGCCTGGTTGAACAGCTTTGTAAGCTTCTTCTAGAGCTTGCATGTAAGTGTCTACAGAAGTAGAACCTTGAACGCGGATAGTTCCTTCGAAGTCACCAGACTTTTCGTAAGGAGCAGCGTCGCTTTCAGCAGCAAGGACGTCTGCATCAGCAGCTAAATCTTGACCGTCCTTAGAAAGGATGAAGTTAATGAAGTCTTGAGTTACTTCGTCGATTTGGTCTTCCTTGTACACAATGTTGAAAGGACGTGATACTGGATAATCTCCGGAAAGAACAGCTTCGTCAGTAAGTTCAACACCATCTACGTTAACTGCCTTAACAGTCTCGTTTAAAGAACCCATTGAAATGTAACCGATGGATTGTGGGTCGCCTGCTACGTAAGTCATAACGTTGTTTGTTCCGTTTTGGATAGCTGCGTTTGGTGTAGTGTTATCAGTATCATCAGCTTCTACGCCAGTGATTTCGATGAAGGCACCACGAGTACCTGAACCTTCTTCACGAGAGATAACGTTAATTTGACCAGTTGCTGCAGTTCCTTCAGCTTCTTCAGATGATTCTTCAGTAGATTCTTCGGTTGTAGCAGATTCTTCAGAAGTTGCAGTATCTTCAGAAACAGCTGATGATTCAGCTGGTTCGCTGGATTCTCCGTCGCCACAAGCGGCAAGAGCGAATACCATAACCATTCCTAGAAGAATTGCTAAAAGTTTCTTTGTTTTTGACATTAGTGTTACCACCTTTTCTTTTTCTATATTTTATGTGCTTTAGCGTTGCGAATATAGAATACGTCCTCTTTGTAAAGTCTAGAAGCCCACTAATGTAAAGTTTGTGTTAAATCGTACTTAAAGGTCGCTATGTTGGACCCGATCTCCAATTCCATCTGTCGTTTCAATCTCATAATCGAAGTCAATCCAGATGACTTCTACCTCTTCATCCGTCATTTCCTCTATATTACGGATAATCTCCTCCGTCTCTTCCCTCGTCGACAAGAAAAGGCTGGTCGACAGCATATCCGCTAAACCTGAGTCCTCCACCATGACACTAACGGATGGATAATACGTACCCGGCATTAAGGTCAACGGATCGATGATATGGTGGTACTTGACCCCATCCACTTCAAAGAACCGTTGGTAGTCACCTGATGTCACCATCGACTGACTTGGAGGCATCTGGACTACTGTAATAGGTGTAGAGATATCCAAATTCGGGTGCATGATTCCCACCACCCAGTCGCTGTTCTCTAAAGGCTTGTCACCGATTGCCTTAATATTGCCACCTGCAGAAATTAGGCCATGCGCCAAACCCTCCTCCTGCAACTTCTGTGCCACGATCTCCGTACCGTAGCCCTTAGCCACCGCACCGACATCCAAGCTCATTTCTGCTTCTTCTAAATAGACGGACTTAGCTTCCTCATCCAAGATCACCTTTCGAATATCCGTGAACTGGTTCGCCTCCTCCAACTGTTCTTTCGAAGGAATACCGGTCACATTCCCCTCACCGGCTGACCCTTCCACAGTCTTGCCGTCGGCAAAGTAGCCAACATGCTCCCTAGCATCATGCCACAAGCGAAGGACCGGTCCCATGGCAATATTGGTCTTCCCCAAGGTCGCATCATGGAAGTCTATCGAAAATTGAATCAGAGAAAAGAGATCCTCATCCACCACGACCGGTTCCTGACCAGCCTTCTCATTGATGGTTCTCACGTTATTAATCCCATCAAAGGCATCATACTGATTATATAGCTTATGCAATCGAAGGAACTCGTCCTGAGCAAGTTCGAAAAGGCGCTTGAACTCCTCTTCATTCTCTGTATACAGGGTAATCTGGATGACCGTATCAAAGGTATTATAGAATGTTCCTGTATTCCTGTAATACTCATTGCCGTCATTTCCCTGAATCATTTCCCCCTGGCCATACGCCGGCAAATTCCCCAAGTCCTGAATATGCACTTCCTCGTGGGATGATTCCTCACCCGAAGTCTCTACCTCACTGACTACCGTGCTGCTTTCTTCCCCGTTCTCACTAGGCGAGCAAGCACTCAGGGCAAGCATCAAGGCCAAACCACCCACTGCTATTCTTCTTTTCATAAGTCCTCCAAAACTATTTCATCAGGCTGTACAGCCCGTTATCTACAACTTCTTCATTATATAACTTTTCTTTTAATATACCAACAAGGCAAGCATCCCCTTCTATAAGAAGGCAAAAAGAAACTAAATCTAGGCACAAAAAAGGAGCTGACTTGCAGCTCCTTGATAATTTACTTAGCGAGTGTAGACGTCGAAACGGTGAGCAGGCTGTCCTGTACCGAAGGCGTCATAAACTTTTCCGGCTGATCCGAATGGGGTGGAAATCACGGTACCCTTAGCATAATAGTCACTTGCTAAGACGATGTAACCTTCACCATCACGGACGAAACCACCGCTAGTGTGGCGTCCAGGAATGTTTAAACCAGGTCCGGGTAAAACGCGCTCGGAATAATAAGAATATGTCTTGCCATCCCAGTTGATGATGCCCATCCACTCAAAGTCATCGATAGAATACATGGCTGAAGAATAACTTTGCGTATAGGTCGTAGTCTCTTCCTCATAATAATCGTCGTAACTTTCTTCGTAGTA
>CAYMYX010000034.1:14295-15769 GCA_964394795.1 uncultured Peptoniphilaceae bacterium | reverse complement strand
TCAAACTCCTTCCGCTGAGGGATGAGGCTGCCGGCCTTCACCAAGGTGTTTTCGCCGAGTTTGCTGTTGTCGCAGAGGATGGCCCCCGATTCGATGACGCTGGACCGGCCAATGGTGGTGCCGTGAATCATGCAGCCGGGACCGATGGTGACGTCGTCCTCGATGATCAGCTCATTGTCGGGAAGGAGGTGGAGGACCGAGTTTTCCAAGATTTGGACGTTGTTGCCGATGCGTACTGGACCATGGCTGTCGCCAATAATCTTCACGCCTGAGGCTATCCGGCAGTTTTCGCCGATGATGACATCACCTGTGACTTCAGCGGTCTCGAACAGATAGGCTGACTCAGCCACTTGGGGTGTCTTATCTTTATATTGCCAAGCAGCCTAGCCGAACTCGCTATTCTTCTCTCTTCCATAATCTTCCTTTCTCTATGTAAGGTGAGGACGGGGGCCATCCCCTCGCCACCTACACCTCATCGCTTCCCAACTTTGCTCTTAAGTACTTAATCGGAACGCCTTGGTTCCGCCACTTTTCTTCATATTCCGTCATGACATTTCCCGGCTTGTCTGCTGCGACATCCTCGTCAACTTCTATTATATCGAAGGGGCTTGCCTCCAAATATCTCACCGATTGCCGGAAGAAATCCTCACCGTCCGTCTTGAAATGCACTTCACCGCCGACTTTGAGCAGTGTCTCGTACATGGCCAAAAATCTAGGGTGGGTTAACCGTCTCTTGGCGTGTCGATTCGCGGGCCATGGATTTGAAAAATTCAACACGATTCGATCCAGTTCACCCTCGTCAAAAAACTCGGTCAACCTTTCCGCGATGGTTCGTAGACCAACAAGATTAGGCAGGTCAGCCTCCCGAAAGTCCCGTGCCGCGTAAACGAGCACATTAGCGTCTCTTTCTAACGCAATCATATTGATATCCGGATTCTCCGTTGCGGTGGTCAGCGCAAACTTGCCCCAACCCGATCCAATCTCTAGGTGTATGGGATTATCGTTACCGAAGACATGGCCCCAGTTGCCCTTATTCTCCACAGGATCGAAGAAGATGCGGTTGTCTTGTTCTAGTTCGGGGATGGCCCAAGCTTTGTGCCGTAAGCGCATGGGGTCCTCCTTTCGTTCTTAGGGTTGCCTTGCGACAACCTTGGCTTTCAATCTCTTCCATTATATCGATTAATTGAGCTATTAGCTGAGAGAATAAGCCTAGTGGGTGTTAAGGCAGTAAAGCCGTAATTTTACAATAAACCAATGCCATCTTAACATGAGTGATATATAATTCGGCAAGCCGAATGCATACATACTTATTAGGGGGAGTGAGATGAAAACAAGATGGAAGGTTTTGATAGGTGGAGTCCTATTGGTTTTCGCTATAGGATTTATTGTTGTGCAACAGATTGGGCAACAGACAGCCGAGACGGAAATTGAAGGTATGGATTTCACTAGTGTGAAGGATGGCCAGTATGAAGGG
>CAYMYX010000034.1:1670-14195 GCA_964394795.1 uncultured Peptoniphilaceae bacterium | reverse complement strand
AAGGATGGTAAGGTCTTTAGCAATATGGTAGAGAATTTACCTGAAAATGACCAAGGCTGGAAGCTGTTTACCGAGTTGTTCGGTTTTGCAACCCATTATCCGGTAATGAAGAAGTAATGTTGTTACAAGCAAAAAAACGACCAACCTAATCACTCAGGCTGGTCGCTTTCTTTTGCATTCCCTACTTCTTACTCAATTCATCCTTCAGCTCAAGGACCCTTTTCTCAATCTCTGCAATCGTCTCTTTGAACTCCTCATCACTCTTGCCCGTTGGGTCATCGAGCTGCCAATCGTCATCAAACCCTCGATCGAGGAAGGGGCAGATGACGTTGCAGCCCATGGATATGGCCAAATCCGGGGAGGGGATATCATCGATGAGTTTGGAGCTTTGGTCTTTCTCCATGTCGATGCCGTAGATTTCTTTCATGAGCCTGACCGCATCCTGATTGATTTGCGGCTTGGTTTCCGAGCCTGCGGAATAGCTATCGAAGACGTCGGAGGCAAAATGCTTGCCTAAGGCTTCCGCGATTTGGCTGCGGCAAGAGTTATGCACGCAGATAAAGGCCACTTTTGGTTTCGCCATGAATTAGCCCCTCGCTTCTTTGAGTAGGGCGACGACTTCATCCTTATTGAGGACTCTGCCGTAGGAAACGACTTTATCGTCGACGACGAGGGCAGGCGTTGACATGACCCCGTAGGTCGCAATTTCTGCGAAGTCGGTGACGTGGTCAATCGTGGTGTCCATGCCCAGTTCTTCGAGGGCTTCTTTTGTGGCTGCTTCAAGCGCGTTGCAGTTCGCACAACCTGATCCGAGGACTTTAACCCCGCTGGTCCCTTCGTTTACTTGGTTGTCGTTAGTAACTTCGACGTGCTTTTCTTCCTTCTTCTTACCAAATAATCCCATTTTATACCTCCTTAGGTTTATGGATGGGGGCCATGCACATGGCCCAATAATTTTCCAATTCTTATATGATTAGATGTTGCGTAGCATTAAATAAATAGCCAACAATGATGATGCCAATCGTGCAAATGCCTATAAACAGAGCGAGCAATTTTGGCTTGATTGCCTTCTTCAGCATGATGATGGACGGAAGGCTCAGGGTGGTGACGGCCATCATGAAAGAGAGGATAGTGCCCAGTTGAGCGCCTTTCGCCAAGAGGGCTTCGGCCACGGGGATCGTGCCGAAGATGTCACCATACATGGGGACGCCAACGAGGGTGGCGAGAACAACACCAAAAGGATTGTCGCTGCCCAGGATACTCTCGATCCAAGCCTGGGGAATCCAGTTGTGAATCAGGGCGCCGATGCCCACACCGATGAGGATGTAGGGGAAGACCTTTTTAAAGGTAGAGACGACCTGGTCCTTTGCAAAATTGAGACGGTCTTGGGTTGTTAGTTTTGGCGCGTCGATATCTACACTCCGGGCTTTACGGATGTAATCCTCGACGTATTCCTCCATGTGGAGTTTTTCGATAATGGTGCCGCCGATCACCGCAATGATAAGACCTACAATGACGTAGATGACAGCTACCTTCGCGCCAAAGATGCTCATCAGGAGGACGAGGCTGCCTAAGTCGACCATGGGGGACGAGATGAGGAAGGAGAAGGTGACGCCTAGCGGCAAGCCTGCGCTCGTAAATCCAATGAAGAGGGGAATCGATGAACAGGAACAGAAAGGTGTTACCGTCCCTAAGAGGGCAGCGATAATATTGGCGCCGATGCCGTGGAATCGCCCCAGTATCTTCTTGCTCCGCTCCGGTGGAAAGTAGCTTTGTATGTAGGAGATGGCGAAGATCAGGGTGCAGAGTAAGATCGTTATCTTAATGACATCGTAGAAAAAGAACTGGAGGCTGCCGCCCAATCTGGTTGATAGGTCGACCCCTAGGCTGTCCAGAATATTTCCGACCAAGTCATTGAGCCACTTCATGCCCAGCACTTGTTGTTGTATAAAATCCCAAATCATTTGCAGTCACAGGCTCCTTCTTCTTGATGGCAGGTGAGTGCGCCAATGAAGCTTTTGAATTCGTTCAAGGTTTCGCAGTTCAAGGAATAGTGCATCCACTTGCCTTCTTTCCTGGCATCCACCAAGCCGCATTCTTGGAGTATCTTCATATGGTGGGAAAGGGTTGGTTGCTTGATTTCAAACGCTTCGAGGAGCTCGCATCCGCACTGCTCACCGGCGGAAAGCATCTCCACAATTTGTAGGCGATTCGTTTCGCCCAACGCCTTACAGATAAGGGCAACGTCTATTGTATTCATAACTTCTCCTTACATTGATATCTATCTATATGTACTATAGACCTCAGATTGATGGTTGTCAATATGTCAACCGGGGTATTTGAAAAGGAGAATACTGAAACGAACACAGGAGATTGCCATGATCATATTAATCGCAGGGGCGTCCCATTCGGGGAAAACAAACATGGCCCAACAACTACTGGAAAAATTCCACTATCCTTACCTATCCATCGACCGCCTAAAGATGGGACTAATTCGAAGCGGGCAAACCGACCTTACGCCGGAAGATGACGATGAGCTGGTGGACTACCTATGGCCCATCGTCCGGGAGATGATTAAGACGGCCATCGAGAACAAGCAAAATCTGATAGTCGAAGGCATCTATATTCCTTTCACTTGGCGGGATGACTTTGAAGAGGAGTACCTAGGGGAGATCGAGTATCGCTGCATCATTTTGGCGGAGGGCTATATCCGAAGGCATTTTGACGAGATAAAAAACCATGCCAACATCATCGAAGACCGGCTAGATAATGGCTGGCTGACCGAAGAGCGGCTGATTGCAGACAATAATCATAATTTGACGATGTGTGTTGAGTATGGCCTCCCATATATCCTTATCGAAGAGGATTATGAGAGCGAGATACAGAGCTAAGCAACGAGGGCTGTGTCAGAATGACTAATAATCCTGACATGCCCCCCATTTGCTATATATGGATGATTATTTTTCATGCTCCCACGTCCCCATGGCCCACCAAATTTGGGCCATCCACCTGACCCCAAAACAACAACAAAAAAGCAGGGCCACCAGGCCCCGCTTTTCTATTTAAATGTCGCTAATAATTCTTTCAACACCGCATTTCATGCTATTCCGTTTCCTCAGCAAAATCATACTTCACGATCGGGTGGCGGGCAGCGGTTGCCTCGTCAGGTCGCGTGATAGCTTGCTTGTGAGGGGCGTTGAGAAGCTTGTCGGGATCGGAATAGGCGGTCTCGTAGACCTCGCGGAAAGCGGCGATGGCGTCGTCAAGCCTTGCCTTTCCTTCCGTCTCCGTGGGCTCAATCATGAGGGCTTCCTCGACGTTGAGCGGGAAGTACATGGTTGGTGGGTGCATACCGTAGTCTTGGAGGAGCTTAGCAAAGTCCTTGGCGCTGCAGCCCGTTTCCTTCTTGAGCTTCGAGCAGGATACGACAAACTCGTGCATGCAGATGCGGTCGAAGGCCGGAGGCAGGATGTCGATTAGACTTGCCTGCATGTAGTTAGCGTTGAGGACCGCGTGGTGGGCGACGGCGGGAATGCCTTCCTTGCCGAGGCGGAGCACGTAGGCGAGAGCCCGTAAGCTGACGAGGAAGTTGCCGTTGAAGGTGCCAACACGTCCCAGAGTGTGGTCGGGGTTAGTCCAGTGGACGGTGGAAAGCGAGTCGTCGTACACTTCTTGGATGAGGTCAGCGGGGTCAACGTGGTCGTCCTCACCTGTTGTCGTCAGGTTTTCCGGTAGGAATGGACGAAGGAAGTCCTTGCAGCCGACAGGGCCTGAACCCGGACCGCCACCACCGTGAGGGGTGGAGAAGGACTTGTGGAGGTTGAGGTGGACCATGTCGAAGCCCATATCCCCCGGACGACTTAGGCCAAGCACAGCGTTGAGGTTGGCGCCGTCGTAGAAGTTGAGGCCGCCAGCTTCATGGACCAGCTGGGTAATTTCGGAGATATTGGTATCGAAGATGCCCAGCGTATTGGGGTTGGTCAGCATGAGACCAGCCGTGTTCTCATTGAGCTTGTCTTTTAGGGAGTCAAGGTCAATACACCCGTTCTCGTCGGTCTTTACGCCGATGGTCTTGTAACCGGCCATGGTTGCCGAGGCGGGATTGGTGCCGTGGGCCGAGTCGGGGATGAGGATTTCGTTGCGATGGCCCTCGCCCTTACTCTTATGGTAGGCTCGGAAAGCCAAAAGGGAGGTGAACTCGCCTTGGGCACCGGCCATGGGTGAAAAGGAGAACTTGTCCATCCCCGTGATTTCACGTAGGTAGAGGTCCAGGAGCTCGTAAGCCGCCAAAGCGCCTTGAACGTCTTCTTCTCGCTGGGTGGGGTGGAGCTGACTGAAGGAGGGGTCTCCCGCAATCTTGTTGTTCACCTTCGGGTTATATTTCATCGTACAGGAACCGAGGGGGTAGAAGCCCTTGTTGATACCAAAGGTCTGTTCTTCCAGCTCGCTGTAGTGGCGGGACAATTCCGTCTCAGAAAGCTCAGGCAGGCGGGGTTTTTCCTTCCGCAGAAGATGCTCGGGAAGAGGAGAAGATGCCCAATCCTCCGGTGTCTGGGGCAGGAAGTTGGTGCTATGTCCCTGTTGAGATTTTTCAAAACTTAGCAACATGAGTCAACCTCCTTCTCTTCGGTAAGTGCGGCAATCAGGTGGTTGAGGGCTCGTTCGTCATTGAGCTCTGTCGCGCACCATAACATGCGGTTTTCGTCGAGGGGAAGGCCGCTCAGGATACCGGCTTTTGCCAATTTCGCTTCCACTTCTTTGGCCGGAATCGGCGTGGTCGTCACAAACTCGTTAAAGTATGTCGTGTCCACTTCTCTTTCGTAACCATGTTTTGCAAGCTCTTCCTCTAAACGGTGGGCGTTGTAGTAGGAAAGTTGGCCCATCCGCTCCAGACCGTCCGGTCCGATGGCACTGAGGAAGCACTGCATCCGCATGGCACATAACGCTTGGTTGGTGCAGAGGTTGGACGATGCCTTCTCCCGGCGGATATGCTGTTCTCTCGCTTGAAGGGTGAGAACGAAGACGCGCCGTCCTTCGGTATCCGTCGTTTGGCCGACGATACGGCCGGGCAGCTGCCTCGTTAGCTTCTGGGTGGTGGCCATGAAGCCGAGGTATGGCCCACCAAAGGAAAGGGGCATACCAAAAGGTTGACCGTCACCGACGGCTATGTCGGCGCCTTGGTCGGCGGGGGTGGCCATGACCCCCAGAGTCGCGGGATTCACCACCATGATGCCGAGGGCGTCATTTTCGTGGGCGAGGTCATTGATTTCCTTGGCGTTCTCGAAGAGGCCCAGGTAGTTGGGCTGTTGAAGGGCAATCGCGGCGACCTCGTCAGTCATCGCTTCCTTAAGTTTGTCTTGGTCGATTAGGCCATCGGGTCCGGCGGGAATTTCGATGAAGCGGGCATCGCCCCCTTCAAAGTAGGTCATCGCCGTCTTCTTGTAGGCGGGGTGGATGCTGCCAGCCAAAAGGACGATGTCCTTCTTTCTCATCAGGGTCATCCGGCAAGCTTCGGCAAAAGCCGACGCGCCGTCGTAGGCGGAGGCGTTGGAGACATCCAGACCGGTGAGTTCGCAAACCGACGTTTGGTACTCGAAGATGGACTGGAGGATGCCTTGGGAAATCTCAGCCTGATAGGGGGTGTAGGAGGTGACGAAGGACTCGTGGCTGAGGATCTCGTCCACCGCCGCAGGGATGAAGTGCTTGTAGGCACCGGCTCCCCGCCACACCTCGTTGTACACCTTATTCTTTTTGCCTAAACGGGCAAAGAAGTCTTGGAGCTCCATCTCGCTCATCCCGGCAGGCAAGTCTAACTCATCCACCAAGAGATCATTGGGAAGGGACTCGAAAAGCTCGTCCACGCTGGCGACACCAATTTTCTCCAGCATCTGCCGGCTATCTTCCGAATTCGTTGGAATATAAGCTGCCATAGTTTTCCTCTCTGTTATTTCATTAGCCCAAAGGAGCTAAGATTAGAGCTCTGCAATAAATGTCTCGTAAGCTTCTTTTTCCATCAGCTCGTCCCAACCCTCGATATTCTCCAAGGTAAAGAGCCAAGTGGTGTCAGCCGCCTCGTTAATCAGTTCAGGGGTGTCAAGCACTTCTTCATTTATTTCAACGACTTCGCCGCTTACGGGGGCCATAATATCGTCAACCGCCTTCGTCGATTCCACCTCGCCGCAAGGCTCGCCGGACTGGATGGTGTCCCCAACTTCTGGCAGGTTTACGAAGACGATGTCGCCCAATTGGTCCTTCGCATAATTTGTCAAACCGACGCGGTACTTTCCTTCTACTTCTTCAACCCATTCATGTGATTCTGCATATCTTTTCGTCATGTCGTGTTGTGGTTGCCCACATCCTCCTTTTTATTTTTTCTGCTCGTAGAAAGGCATCTCGACAACCTTCGCCTTCAGCCTTCTGCCACGAACATCGACTTCCACTTCATCTAGCTTCTCTATGCCCAAATCGGTAGCCACTAAAGCCTGGGCGATGGATCTTTTCGTATAAGGTGACTTGGTTCCAGAGGTGACCATGCCGATCTTTTCCTCACCCAAGTAAATCTCGCTGTCTTCTCTTGCAATTCCTCGGTCGACGATCTCTAAACCAATCCGCTTTCTCGACAATTCCTGACTCAAGGCATCTTGACCGATAAACTCCGGCCGGTCCAATTTCACGGCAAAACCCAGGTCCGCTTCCAAGGGATTGATGTCTTCGCTCAATTCATGGCCATACAAAGGTAGTCCCGCCTCTAGCCGCAAAGTGTCTCTTGCGCCCAGACCGCAGGGTAGAAGGCCGTACTTTTCCCCTTCTTCCAAGAGGGCTTCCCATACCACGGGCACTTCATCCCAAGGCAGGTAGATCTCGTAGCCAAATTCGCCGGTATAGCCTGTTCTGGATACAAGGGCGTCAACGCCTTTAATCTTCAGGTTCTCCTCGAAGCTGAAAAACTTTTCGGGCAAATCTCCTTCATCCACCAAAGGAGCCAAAATCTCTTTGGCTTTCGGTCCCTGTAAGGCAAGCTGACCAATATAGGGGGACGCATTCTCCACCGTGATTTCTTCACCTTCCCACTTACCGGCCTGCTCTTCCAACCAAGCAAAGTCTCGGTCGCTATTAGCTGCATTAACGACTAAGAGGAAGTCCTCCTCGCCCAAGCGGTAGACAACCAAGTCATCCAAGGTGCCCCCGTCTTCCCGGCAAAGGATTGCATAGCGAACCTTGCCGACCTTCAACTTGGACATCGGGTTCGTTAAGACGTAATCCAAAAAGTCACCAGCACCGGCACCCTTGACCCGAATTTCCCCCATATGGGAAACATCGAAGAGGCCGCAGGTTTCACGCACAGCTACATGCTCCTTGGACGTGCCGCTGGGGTACTGCACCGGTAGCAACCAGCCTGCATAGGGGACCATCTTGCCACCCAGCGCCACATGATCTTCATATAAAGCGGTCTTTTTTTCTGTCATTCTCCACTCCCTTATTACTATATTCGATGCTGGATTCGCAAACACCTCCAGCTTGGATTAGGGATATTTTTTGCATAGGTCCCAAACACTAGGCAAACGTTACCGACCTACGCACTCCACTTCCATTATAATAGATTTGCCCTCATGTCTTCAGAAATTTAATGAACTTTTGTCATTTTTTCTCCTATAAATTTTGGGGATTGGGGAATATACTTGTAAGACTAGCAGAAGAAGAAAGGAGTGGGCAATGCCGCAGACGGCACCTACCCCGCGTACGAACTGGATGTGGTGGAAGGCAATGAAGGGGTCATCCCGCTCTACGAAAGCGTCGGCTTCCAAGAGATAGGTAGGGAAAAGGAAAACATGGCCTGGCTTAAGGGTTTCAAACACCGGACAATTATGGAGCTAGTTCTCGCCGACAGGCTGACAAGAAACTAAGATTCCCTTAAATCTCGTCGAATCATTTGACATCCCTAACTTTACTGTGCTAAAATGCATCCATTATCGGCGATGAAGAGACAAGTAGCTATTTACGAAGTGCCAGCGAGTCCCGTTTGGTGGAAGGGGACAACGGAAGAGATAGTGAAAAGAACCTCGGAGCCAGTTGGTCGATTTGATTTGAGACCAATTCGGGATAGCCCGTTACAGCTAAAGAGTATGAACACGTACTCGGTGAGGTTTCTTACGTGAGTAAGGAATGAAGTAGGGTGGCAACACGATTATTCGTCCCAATGAGGATGAAGGTCGTGTTTTTTTATTGCAAAGGAGAGAAAGATGAAAAAAGAATATGATGTGTTAGCCGCAGCGGAAAAGGTAATTTTAGCTTACTCGGGAGGGTTGGATACCTCCGTTTTGGTCCACTGGCTGAAGGCGCAGGGTGTGAAAGATGTGGTGTGCGTGTCGGGCAATTATGGCCAGGTTAAGGATGTGGAAGCTTTGGAAAAGAAGGCGATCGCCTCAGGCGCCTCCAACTTCTACTGCTTCGATCTCCGTGAAGAGTTCCTCACCGATTACGCCTTCCCAACCCTTCAAGCTGGCGCCAAGTACGAAGGCATTTACTTACTGGGCACGGCCATTGCACGTCCCAGCATCGCCAAGAAGCTGGTGGAAGTCGCCCAACAGGAAGGCAGCAACGTCATCGTCCACGGGTGTACCGGTAAAGGCAATGACCAGGTCCGCTTCGAGCTGTCCATCCTCTCCTTAGACGAGAACATGCAAGTGATCGCCCCTTGGCGCTTCTGGGAAATCAAGGGCCGCCAAGAGGAGATCGAATACTGCGTTGCCAACAACATCCCCATCACTTCAACTCCAGACGACGACTATTCCGAAGACGAGAATAACTGGCATATCTCCCACGAGGGTATGGACCTGGAAAGTCTTGAGAACGAGGCCAACTTAGACCACATGTTGGCTTGGTCCAATAAGCCCGAGGATGCCCCTGACGAAGCCGAGTACGTGACGATCGAGTTTGACAATGGGGTTCCTGTTAAGGTGGATGGCGAAAATATGGCCCCCATTGATCTCATGGATAAGCTGAATACCCTAGGAGCCAAGCATGCCGTCGGCATCGACGACATTGTCGAGTCCCGCCTGGTGGGCATGAAGTCTCGTGGCGTCTATGAAAATCCCGGTGCCGCCATCCTTTTCTTCGCCCACAACAAGCTGGAATCCATCTGCCTCGACGCGGACACCCTCCACTTCAAGCAAGCCCTTGCCCTCAAGTACGGCGAGCTGGTCTACAACGGCAAGTGGTTCACGCCTCTCCGTGAAGCCCTCAACGCTTTCGTCCAAACGACCCAGGAAGTCATGACCGGCCAAGTCACCGTCAAGCTCTATAAGGGCGGGACGTATTTTGCGGGGGCCATATCCCCCTACTCCCTCTATTCCGAAGACTACGCGACCTTCGAGTCGGACGAGGTCTACAACCAAGAGGATGCGACGGGCTTTATTAACTTGTATGGCCTGTCTTCCAAGATTGCTGCCCATGCCAAGCGTGTCGGCGACAGCGGTAAGGCGCTAAGCAAAGCGAACGAGGAAAAGGAGAACATCAAGAAATGGCTAGACTAGTTTCACCACAAGGAGGCGCATTATGAAACTTTGGGTTGGCCGCCTGACCGGTATTCTGGACGCCTATGCCGACAAGTTCAACTCCTCCATCGGCGTTGACCAGCGGATGGTCGAGGAGGATATTCAAGGATCGATTGCTCACGTGACCATGTTGGGCGAACAGGGGATCCTGTCTCAAGACGACACGGAGCAAATCATTCAGGGTTTATGCGCAATCCAGCAGGATCTCGCTAGCGGCGACCTCGTAATCAACGAAGAGGCCGAGGACATCCACACCTTCATCGAAGACGAACTCACCAAGCGGATAGGAGAGGCCGGCAAGCGGATGCACACCGCCAGGTCCCGCAACGACCAGGTGGTCACCGACTTCCGCCTCAACCTTCGCAAGGAAGTCGACGAAATTTTCGGCCTCCTCGATGGCTACCTCCATGCCCTTTGCGACCTCGCCGCCAACCACACCAAAACCCTGATGCCAGGCTATACCCACCTCCAGGCTGCCCAACCCGTCTCCTTCGGTTACCACATGATGGCCTACGCGATGATGGCCCTCCGGGACAAGGACCGGCTTCTCGATGTCCGCAAGCGAATCAACCAGTCACCTCTGGGCGCCGCCGCCCTCGCCGGCACTTCATTTCCCATCGACCGGAATCGTACCGCTGACCTTTTGGGATTTGAGGGGGCCATGCAAAACGCCATGGACGCCGTCTCCGACCGGGACTTCGTCATCGAGTTGGAATCAACCCTGGCCATCCTCGGCATGCACCTTTCCCGCCAAGCCGAAGAACTAATCATCTGGTCCTCCCAGCCCTACCAATTCGTCCAAATCGCCGACGCTTACGTTACCGGGTCATCCATCATGCCCCAAAAACGAAACCCCGATATGGCCGAACTCATCCGTGGCAAGTCCGCCACTCTCTACGGCAGCCTCATCCAAGGCCTCACCATGATGAAAGGCCTCCCTCTCGCCTACGCCAAGGACACCCAAGAAGACAAGGAGTCCGCCTTCCGGGCCGTCGACACCGTCAAAGATTGCCTCATCCTCATGACCGGCATGCTCGAAGGCCTGGTCGTCAACAAAGACGCCCTCTACAAAGCCTGCAAACTCGGTTACCTCAACGCCACCGATCTTGCCGATTACCTCGTCACCAAAGGGCTTCCTTTCCGTGATGCCCATCATGTTTCCGGCGAACTGGTCGCTCTTTGTGTGGAGAAGGATTGTGGGTTGGAGGATCTTTCGTTGGCTGATTTTCAGGCGAAGTCTGAGCTGATTGAAGAGGATGTTTTTGAGGCTATCGATCTGTATAACATCCTCGAGTCCAAGACGAGTCTGGGTGGCCCTGCTCCTGCTGAGGTGGAGAGGCAGATTGCTTGGGTTAAGGGGGAGATAGTTTGAGTTTAGTAGCAGATTCAAAGTTAATAGTTGAAGTTGAAAGCGCCGTGGGACGGCGCTTTTTTCTTAGCATACAAAGGAAGTCTTAATTACGGGGTATGAATGATTGACATTAATTCTGCCTAATCATCCAAGGAGGACCCCATGTTTAATTTTTTAAAGAAGAACGACGATACTTTCAAAAAAATCCCCGTCAACGAGCTTGATGAACTAATCGGTAAAATTCAGTTGATCGACATTCGCGAAGCTTCTGAACTAAGAGGAGGTACAATCCGCACTGCCAAGCACGTTCCCATGCAAACCCTGCTCACCAATCCCGACAAGTACATGAACAAAGAAGAAACCTACTACCTCCTTTGCCGCTCTGGAAACCGCAGTGGCACGGCGGCTAAACGCTTGGCAAAAGAAGGCTACCAGGTTGTCAGCGTTGATGGCGGCTTTTCGTCCTATCGGGGGAAGAATAAGGTTTAGCGTTTACTGATTTTAGAATGAAATAGATGTAGCACGCCCGCTGACTTAGTGGGCGTTTAATTTTGGTATATTCCGCGACGCCATTAATACATTTCCGCGGATTTTTGAATTATGTATTACTCCCAGACATTTCGATAAAACATTTTTACGAATCGTTGAATTATGTATTAGGTTTTTGGGCATGCTATAAAACATTTTTACGGATTTTCGAATTATGGTTTAGGTTTTGGTGCATGGCCCACATCAGCGATTAAAGAATATTGATAAATTTGTGAATTTTCGACCTTTTCAGTAATACATATTTTCAGTTTTTCAAAATATGTTTTATTCTCACCAATTTTTTATAAAACATATTTTCATAATATCGAATTATGTTTTAGTCCACCGCCCAAAAGACCAAAAAGAGGGCTATGTACTTGGCCACCAACACCACCCCAAACCCCAAGTACCTAAACCTCCCAACAAGTGTTATCATGGATCTAAAGAACAAACCCAGACAAACCGACAAAAACAAAACATAGGCGGCATACACCAATGAAGGACAAGAGAATCAGCGAAATCAAAAAGGGAATCCAAACGGCCTTTATCGATGGCACTGTAAATTCGAATTTGGCTTACAGACCCCAGTTGATTTCCAACGATGTGGAAAAAGGCAAGAAGGTATTAACTTCCCTCACAGACGAGCTCCAAAGCTGTGAGTCTTTTAGCATGTCTGTCGCCTTCATCACGATGAGCGGGTTGACGCCGTTGCTGGAGGTGTTGAAAGACCTGCAAAAGCGAGGCGTGAAGGGCAGAATCCTGACGACTGACTATTTGTTGTTTAGCGAGCCAAAAGCCCTAGAAAAACTAAATGAATTTGATAACATCGAGCTGAGGATGTTCCGAACCGAGGGAGGAAGCGAGGGTTTCCACACCAAGGGCTACATCTTTAAGAAGGACGACATCTACAAGATTATCGTTGGCAGCGCCAATATCACCGCCGGTGCCTTGATGCAAAACAAGGAATGGAACGCCAAGGTGGTCTCGACCCATGTGGGAGAATACGCGGAGACGGTCGTCCAAGAGTTTGAAGACCTGTGGACATCGGACAAGAGTAAAAGCTTCGACGAGTTTTATGACCACTATCTGCTC
>CAYMYX010000034.1:704-1660 GCA_964394795.1 uncultured Peptoniphilaceae bacterium | reverse complement strand
GCAACAAGAACAGCGAAGGCTGGTCAGACAACTTGAAATCCCCAACATCGCAGACTACAAGCTCACCCCAAATTCCATGCAGGTTGACTTCATTGCCAACATGCGGAAGTTGGTGGAGGAAGGGGAAGGGAAGGCCATGCTCATCTCCGCCACCGGCACGGGCAAAACCTACGCTTCCGCCTTTTCCATCCGTGACTTGCAGCCCAAGAAAATGCTCTTTCTGGTCCATCGCGAGCAGATAGCGGTCCAGGCGATGAAAAGCTTCAACCGCGTCTTCCAAAAGACCGTAACGACGGGCATCTTGTCGGGTACGAAGAGGGACACCGACGTCGACTACCTGTTTTCCACCATGCAGATGATGACCAAGGAAGAGATCCACAGCCAATTCGACCCCAGGACGTTCGACGTCATCGTCATCGATGAGGTCCACCGGGCGGGCGCCGCCAGTTACCAGCGCATCATGGATTACTTCACCCCCAAGATGTGGCTGGGCATGACCGCGAGCCCCTACCGGACCGATGGCTTCGATATCTATAGGTTGTTTGACCATAATATCGCCCACGAAATCACCCTCCAGCAAGCCCTCGAGGAGGACCTGCTCTGCCCCTTCCACTACTTCGGCATCACGGACCTTGAGCTCACGCCAACCGAAGAGGGCCATCCCTCTGACACCAACAACCAACTCGCCGCCCAGACCCCTTCGGCTTATTACACCGAGAGAAATGGTCACGACCTCAACACCTTCGCCCGCATCCAAGACGAGGCAAGGGTAGACTACATCATCGAGCAAGCGAAATATTACGGCTATAGCGGTGACCGCGTCAAGGGCTTAGCCTTCTGCCGAAGCTTGGAGGAAGCCGCCAACCTATCCAGGTTGTTTAATCAGAGGGGCTACAATACGGCCGCCTTATCAGGCGATGCCTCCATCGACAACAGGTTGGCGATGATCGAGAGAT
>CAYMYX010000034.1:0-694 GCA_964394795.1 uncultured Peptoniphilaceae bacterium | reverse complement strand
GACTATATCTTCACCGTCGACATCTTCAACGAAGGAATAGATATTCCCGAAGTGAATCAGGTGTTGATGTTGAGGCCGACGGAATCGCCTACGATTTTCATTCAGCAACTGGGCAGAGGCTTGAGAAAGGCTGATGACAAGGAGTATGTGGTCATCATCGACTTTATTGGCAATTACCGAAATAACTTTATGATTCCGATTGCCCTCTTTGGCGATCGGACCTACAACAAGGACAACATGCGGAAGTATGTGCGGGAGTCCAACCGGCTGATTCCGGGCTGCTCCAGCGTCAACTTCGATGAGATATCTAAGGAAAGAATTTATGAATCCATCGATGGGGCGAACTTCAGCCTTGTTCAACTGATTAAGGAAGGCTACCAGCAGCTCAAGTTTAAGTTGGGCAGGATTCCGACCCTGATGGACTTCGAACGCCACGGGTCCATCGACGTCCAATTGATCTTTGACCACAAGGACCTGGGGTCTTACTACACCTTCCTGAAAAAGTATGAGAAGGAGTTTGACCCCCGCTTCTCTGAGGACCAAGAGCTCATGCTCCAATTTATATCCACCAAGTTCGGTAACGGGAAGAGGCCCCACGAACTTCTGTTGATTAGGGCCATCCTGAACGGAGACACCTATCCTCTGGAAACCGTGAAACACCTCCTGCAAGAGGAATACGGCTTGCCCTATAACC
>CAYMYX010000033.1:6460-17029 GCA_964394795.1 uncultured Peptoniphilaceae bacterium | reverse complement strand
CGAACCCACTTCTCCACATCGCCATAATCTAAGTATTTCAAGGTGTTGTACAATTGAATACGAGCGGAGTCCTTCTCATTGACGGAAACCGCGTCTTCAAGATCGAGGATGACACAATCTGGGCCATACACGTAAGGATCCTTGACCAAAGAAGCACGTTGGGTATTCAAAAACATCATCGTTCTACGGACTTCTCTTCTCATAGCTTGGTCCTCCATGGTAAATCTTCTGTTTGACCTATAGAACGGAAAACAGCGGTTTGTACGCGAGAGCGTAACGTGCAGTCTAAAGCGCCACGATCGTCCACTAAAATGTGGCCGTTATTTACTTCCAGGTCTTTTAGCACCTCATCAACAGTTTCTCGAATCTGATCTCCAAATTGGGCTAATACCGAACTTTCGATGGTAACCTCGAGTTCGTTCGCTGGCTCAACAGTGACGAAAGCATCACTCGATTCCAGGGTGCCCGCTTGGGCTTTCTTCTCAAGCTTCATTCAAGTCTCCTTTCACTAAACGTTTTCTTGGGTTAGGGAATCTTTCGGTCCCTCTTGCCTCAGGTTTACTATAAGCCAGGCCTCAAGAGACCCTTGTACGTTAAGTATAAAATATTTAAATGAAAAAAATGGGCATTTCAAGGGAAAAAACAGTAAAAATACAATTGTTAAGGGCCTAACAGCCCCTCCTATCCCGGCCTAGGAATAGAGAAGGGAGACCAATTCAATGATGACTAGAGGAAAAATAGACGTAATTATGGAAGCCCGCAGAGCATGGTAGATGGAAATCGTTGGATTGTTGATGCCAAGCTCCTCGGTAATTAAGGCAATATCTGTCGCCCCTGCCGGAATGGCACAGAAACAAGAGTCTTCGATGGGGAAATTTTCAGCCTTATGGACAAACCAGCCAATAAGGAGGGCACCGATGCCATAGAAAGCTAGAAGAATAAGGATCGGTAAAATCAGTTCATCGACAATCTGCCACTTGTCCATGCCGAAGCTTGCACCAATGTAAGACCCCGAAAGCCACTGAGCAACCCGCTTAATGAAAGTCGGGGACTTGTCCATGCCGACAGAAAGATTTAACGCAATGGACCCCAGCATGGCATAAATCATCAGGGGCAAACCGCCTATGTAACGCTGAGCAAGAAGCGCGGCCACGGCGATCAAGGGCAAGCCAATAAAGTAAGGAGCCTTCCTCTTCTCCTCTGCCTCTTCGATGGCCGATTCCATCAGCTCTACGCTTATCTGATCGGCTTTGGCATCGGCTATGGCCCTCCGCTCAACGACCTCTGTCCTATCCTTTTGTTTGATTACTTTGGTTGAGAACCAGTGGACCATAGACGGAAATACCGCTATTCCAATGAAAAGGCGAAAGATGCCCATCATGCCCACGATACCCGGGTCTGCCCCATACTCGCTGGCTAACAGGGGCATAAAGCCGATGCCACCGGGAACAGCGCCGAAATAGGCAGTCAGAGGGTTCATATCACTAACCAAAGTGATCGTCGCCCCAACCAACAGATTGATGACAAAGAAACCGACCATCAAGACTAGGAATCCCTTCCACAAACGGGGCAGTTGAAGGAGGTCTCCTTTATTCATGCCCAGACCAATCACCGTGCCGGAAATCAGCTGCGCTATGGTACGCAAAAGCTGTGGCATCGAAGCCTCAAAGGATAATAACTGGGCAACCGCAACAAAAAGGGCTGACCCTACCATGAAAGCTCCTGTCACATGGAGTTTACGAAAAACAAATCCACCTAGAAGGCCTATTGCTAAAGTAATAACTACAGGCACTAGCCACCTACTCTCTATGCTATCTCACACATTCTATGTTACAGGACAACAAAACATGTGTTAGCAATCCCTCCAAGATACAGAGGGCCTGCTAACACAAAAGGGGTACCAGATTCACTTACTTTTTATCAATTTGTCCGATCCACTCATCCAAAGATGCATAAGCCTCTTCAGGCAGACGATTGACATCACTTAACTCTTCTAAGAAACCTTGGCGGCGCTTCATAGACCCCATAAAGGCCTCAAGATAGCGTTCGTCTTCAGGCAGTTCGAAGCCTTCGAAGGCCATATATTCTAACCCAGGCACTCCCGGAAATTCCTTCCAGGTTCCTTTGCCTTCCGCTACGTTTTCAACCGCAGTCAATGTCGTTTCCTTGTCAACTTTCTTATCGAGGAAGTGCCCCGTATTCAAAATGTAGCACTCGACGCCGTCTTTAAATAGAGCGCGGAACTTTTCAAAATCTTCAGCTAAAGACCATGTCCTAAAGGGATTGGCATAAGGCTCAATAACCAAAGCGTTGGGGTCAATACCGTCAGCTAAGCGCTCTGCTGTTGTCCGCTTCGTGGACAAGGTTGCCCCCATGAGGGAAGCCAAGGTTGGATTTTTAATTCTCGTCAATGGAGGAAGGACAGGGTCCTTCATAATCCAGCAAATGGCGTTAACTTGACTGTCTACTCGGTCGACCCGGTTTGGCGACCACAGCTTTGACTTAATCGCTCTGCCGTTACCGTTACGGATATCTTCGCTGACAATGATCAGTTTGCCGTCTTCGTCCCGAGTAGCTCCGCAATTTTGTACCGTCAAAAGGTACTTGTTATCCGGAGATACGGCGGGGTAATCTTGGGTCTTATCGAAATAGGTTGGCTCTAGCGCAATCGAATAGCGCTCGCCCGTATGTATGATAAATGCATCGTCATGGAGAATCTTAATGTCGTACTTATCGTCATGGGTTGCGTGAGTAATCGTGGACTTTCCTGATCCGGACAGACCAAACACCGCTAAGGTATAGGGATCCATACCCTCTTTGGAGAATTCTTTCAAACCACCGTGGCAGCTAGCAAAGCAGTTGCGGTTAGCAATCGACCAAGCAAGGGTCAACGTGCCCTTCTTGTGCTCGCCGAAGTATCTCATGCCTAAGAAAGCCGCACAGGAGTGGTCAGGGTCAAAGTAGGTTAATCCTAGTGGGTGGTCCTCATCCGACCATTGAGGATCGGAGATAACGAAGATATCTCCCTCGTCGTATTCCTTAGAGTTATCGTATCTTTCCTTATACTCGTCCGTCAGCGGTTGGAAATTCAGCATCCAGTTATACAGAATGTTTTCTTCCCCTTCAGGAATAAGTAAGTGGGCCTTGACCATGAAGCCTTCGTCCAAGCCGACGATAGCTTCCGCATGGTAGAGCTTGCTCCACCGCAAGTCGTAAACTGCGTCCATGACCTTCTTATCTAACTTGTCAGGGTCGACCCCCTCATTGCCAAGGATTCGTCTGGCTGCTGCTGCACGACCGGTTACCGCTCCGTCATTGAATAAAAGCACTTTTGCATCCGAAGGTAAACCGATAGATTCCGGTTGCTCAATCGGCATATCCGTGATCAGGGTTCCTGGCGAATTCTTCGCCAATTCATAAGCTTCCGCTAAACTTTCGACCTTTACGACATTGCTGCCGTAGAAACTCGTTTCAACAATGGTGCGTAAACGAGAAAACATGGGATTACTAGCAGAAATCTGCTCCCGAGTAAATTTGCTTTTTGATGCCATCACTGTCTCCTTCGCTATTCTTCATAGACTTTTTTCGTTAAGTGCTGCCAACCATCTTTGTTATCTTCCAGTAAGTCTTCCACCCAAACCAACATCTCGTCTACGCTGTGGGCCCTAGAACGGCCACACACCTTAGCAGGTTGATCACAGATGAAGCACTTTCTTTCTTCCTTGCCTATGGTAGACCGGCTAACTGCCCCATTTTTATCTTCCACATCGATATCGTAGAGGCGGCCAAGGGGCGAATTCGTCTCCAAATCCACCATCTTTTCCTTCAGATCTCTCGCATCCAGATCGCAGGCAACATAGAGCTCAGGCCCCGTCCGCTTAAAAACCTCCTGATAATAAAAGACCGTCACTTCCGTCTCCTCCAAAATCTGATCGATCTCATTTTGGCCATGGACAAAGACCTTCTCAATCTCCGGATTGCTCTTCACCGGTCCGGGGATATTTAACTTAAAACAAAGTATCGTTGCATCCGGAAAATCTGTTTTCATCTCCTGAATCAGCTGCACCCGTTTTTCTCTATCGGATAAAACTTCCTCCAGCCCAGGGGTGCTCCCCCTCGCCAGATAACGTAGTTCCATATTCACTCCTCTACTTTCGTTTGAAAACTTTCATTAACTTGTAGAATAACCCACCATAGAAACGTTTTCAATTGGTGTTGGTTAAATCCAGGTTTTTGTACAAAAAGAATACATTCTTGCTTCAATTATACCGTATTTATGGGGGCCATATCTTTCGATTACAACAATTTTTTAGTTTAAGCTTGGTGGTACTCTTGGCAGTAATATCTTCTTTCGCCTCGACTGCTGAAGCTAGCCCAATCGATATTAAAGTCATCATCCCTGAACATGAAGTCGACGGCACCACTGTTGAAGTAACTCAAATTGGAGATTTCTATTACATCTTTTTATCCAACAGCGATCACGTGAGAACTGCTGTTTTGGATTCAGATTACCAAGTCGTCGAAGCTTATACCAAAATAAAAAGTGAAGAAAACAGTCTGAAAAAGCATGACCCTACATTGATAACCACTACAGAAGTTTTTGACACCAATTCGGACGGAACGCCTGAATTTACCGTGGACGGTGTCCTCGCCCTGTCCGATCAAATCAATGAAACCTTAGATGATGCTGAGAATATAGATGTGAGTAGCCTTATTAAGGAAACGGAAATTGAATTTTCTACGTCAACACCAGGTTGGAATGATAATCCTCCACCTACATATGATGAAAATTATTCAACCTTTTCGCCATTGCCTAATTCCCTGATGGAATGGTGGTTAAACAAAATTTACTCAGCAGGCATTATCGGTTCTAATACTTATGTCATACCAGGAGAAAATCCCGCATATCCACGTCCATTGGCTGGCGATGCTTATTCAAAGTATCCGAGAGAAGTTATAGACTACATTCTCAACAATCCTATATTCTCCCTAGGCGATGCTATACCCTCCGAAGTGTTGGATTGCATTACCACCGATTTAGCCAATACAGTGATGTTCCTAGTGGCGAAAACCCAGTTTTTTATTTAATTTAAGAAGCTTCGAAACTGTTATGACAGAATAGGTTAATATTTCTCTATTAATCTAAAGTATGATATCATTTAGTTAAATCATAGATTAGTTTCTAGCCACCGTTCTTCCTAGGATAGGAGAACAAACAAGAGGAGGAAAGTAATGAACAACGCTAATGAGAGACAATTTCAAATACTTAGTGTAGTGACAGCCGTTGCGTACATCATCGCTTTAGTTGGAATTTGGTACACGAAAAATATCTGGTTCATATTAATCCCTCTCCTTCCAGCAATACTTTTGCTTGTTATGCAAAAAAAACTCGACGAAAAGTACGGTCTAAAGAATAGCATGAAGGCTCACTGGGAGAGAGATGCACTACTGAATATTATCCTGGTCGTTCTCACCATTCTCGCAAAGGATTATTGGATTGCCATCTTTGCCGCAGTAGGATTAATTTTCTTGATTACCTACTTTAGTTTTCAAACCTATTCAAAAGTACTCAGCAATTAACTGGTGCACTATTATTGCTTAGCAAAATGAAGATAGTCCCATTAAACTACAGCCCCCAACCAGAGACTTGATGGAAATTCAATGTCTCTGGTTTTTTCATGCGTATGAGTTCTGCACACACTTCCGGTTTTCCTTGGTTGAAAAAATTGCCATCTAATTGTAGAATAGTTCAGTATAGAAACGTTTTCAGAAGCTTACGCAATTTACTTGTTAGAAACAAATAGAAAACAATTTTTGTTCGCAGATACCGTAAACTGAAGGTAGATTACTGTCGATTGGAGGAAATTTTGCAAGGTGTAAATCGGTTTATTCCTGGGAGCCAGGACAACCCATATCGTCAACAGATCATAAAATACAATGACGCCCTAATCCAAGCAGTAATCGATGAACTCAGTCGTAAGCGTGGCTACGGTTGCGTCTCCTTTGACACTCAAGGATCCCACAGGGATATGGATTATCATACGTTTTTGATGTCCATCCACGCTATCAGTGATGCTTTCCTAGAAATCTCCTGGGATGACATCCATGACTTCCACGACTTGAGAAAAGCAGGTTGTGATGTCGAGAAGAAGATGTTCGCCGAAACCGAAGGCGTCAATACCCACAAGGGACTGATTTTCTTACAACTCTTCTTGCTCTATGCCTATCTCCATGCGGTGGAGAAAGAGCACCTGACTCCCTTCATCAAAGAGTTTAGTCAACCTCTCTTGGATGACTACAAACGCATGGAAGATTTTCATTCTGCTAAATACGCACAAGTTGGCATCAAGGACGTTCGGCAGCACCCTTTAGAAGGATACAGTCAGCTGTTACAAGTGTTGGACCTCATGAAAGACTATCGGAAAGCTAATCGAGGCTTGAGCGAAGTTGATGAAGACGACTACCTCACCCTCCTTCTCATCGAGCGCTTTGACGATACAACGACCATAAAGCGATCCAACGTAACGACCCTACGAAATCTTCAGACAGAAGCCAGAGAGATTGTTGCCTTGTACGATCAGAAAGATCGCGAAGCCGCAGAACGCAGAGCGGAAGAATTAGACGCTTACTACAGAGAGAATTACATCGCCAGTGGCGGCATCGCCGACTTGTTCACCACCCTACGCACCCTGGAAATCATATGGAGGAAACCATGAGAAAAATCTTCCCCTACCGCATCCAATCCGATATGAAGAAGTGGGCGGATTTATTGCATAGACAGAATATTCGCACAGAAAAGAATGTGGATGCGACCTATGGCCTGTTTGAAGGCGATACTCTTGTCGCCACCGCCTCCTACTATAAAAACATCATCAAATGCGTAGCCATCAGCAGCGACTTCCACGGAGGTGCCACCTTCAACGAATTGTTGACGGGCATCCTGAACGAGATCTACAACAAAGGTTACGAGAAAATCTATGTTTACACCAAGCCGGATACCACTAATGGTTTTTCTGCGATCGGCTTCAAAGTGATCGAAGAAGTCGAAGGCGAACTCGTCTTCATGGAGAAGGCAACCAAGGGCTTCTCCGCCTACTTGGAAGAGTTGAAAGAAGATTTCGTCGAAGGCGGCAGGATTGGGGCAATCGTCCTCAATGCCAATCCCTTCACCTTAGGCCACCAATACCTGGTAGAAGAAGCCAGCAAGCAGGCTGATGTTCTCCACCTCTTTGTGGTCAGTGAAGAAGCCTCCGCCTTCCCTCAGGAAATTCGTAAAAAACTGGTTGCGGAAGGCACAAAGCACCTGCCAAACATCCGTATACATGACACCGATTCCTATATCGTCTCGTCGGCTACCTTCCCCGCTTACTTCCTCAAGGAAGAAAGCAATGTAGCCGAAGTTCAGGCAACTTTGGATGCCCGAATCTTCAAATACCACATTGCCGAGGCACTGGGCATTACCGACCGCTTCGTTGGTCAAGAGCCCTTCAGTCCAACCACGGAGCTGTACAATCAGGCGATGAACAAAGTCTTCGATGCTGAGCCCAATCCAGGCATCCCAAGACTCCACATCATCGAAAGAAAGCAAGCAGATAATAGGGCAATCTCCGCCACCGAAGTCCGCAAGCTCCTAAGCGAAGGTCGAATCGAAGAGGCAAGCAAACTTGTCCCTCCAACGACAGCCGCCTTCTTTACTAGCAAAGACTTCGATCTGGTCAAAGACCGCCTAGACAAATACGTAAAAACAACCTAAATAAAAAAGCGGGGAAGTTTCGGATCGTTATCTGAAGCTTCCCCGCTACTGCCGATAAAGGGCTCGAACCTCTACTAGATGAGTCAGAGTCATCTGTGCTACCATTACACCAATCGGCATCGTTAGTGCAAGAGGTATTATATACCTAATATGAGGTTCTAATCAAGATTTTCTCCTGCTAGTTGGATTGGGGTTATTAATAATGAATAAGTCTAACTTTAATAATGGTCTGCTTTCGAAAAAGCAGATCATTTTTTACTTTGCTTTATTTTACTTTCTTCTTGTAATGCTTTCTTACAATCACTTTAATAGATTACTCATCTAAACTCCTTATTGAGCACGGTTACATAGATTCAAATCGTAGAATATTTAAAGGTTTTATCTTGTATGGCAAAAGTAGAACGGAATAGATAAGTCGTCGGATATCACTTTGTTATAGCATTGACACCGAGAAAATATAATAGTATGCTCATCTTGCTAATAGTTGAACAAAATTTATTATCAAGGAGGGACAATGAAAAAACTATTGAGTCTATTGCTAGCATTAAGTTTGTTTACTCTGCTTTTGGTTGGTTGCTCTTCAAGTGACGACAAAAAGACGGATGAAGTAGCTTCCAGTGAGAAAAGCGAAACATCAACTAGCGAAGAGGAAAGTTCGGCTGCTGAAGAAAGTACGGAGAGCGTAGCTGAAGAAAGTTCAGAAGAGGAAGAAAGTTCTGAAGAAACAACTGAGGTTAAAGACGGAACCTATTCGGGTTCATCAACTGGTATGCAGGGACCAATTACTGCAGATATTACCGTGAAAGATGGAAAAGTAACCGCTATCGATTTTTCAGAAAACCATGAAACTCCATCAATTACTAAGGTAGCATTCGAGCGTATTCCAAAGCAATTTATTGAGCATCAAAGCTTGAAAATGGATGCGGTCACGGGAGCTACGTTATCCAGCAATGCAATCTTACGAGCTGTTGAAAATGCATGTAAGGAAGCTAACTTAGACGTTGATGCAATGAAGGCTAACGCTGTCATAGCTACCCCTAAGGAAGCACAGACAATCGAAACAGACGTATTGGTCATCGGCGGTGGTGGTGCTGGTTTTTCTGCTGCAATCACAGCTGGTCAACAAGGCGTCGATGTTGTGCTCATCGAGAAGGGTTCTATACTTGGCGGTAACACGTTATTAGCAGGCGATGCCATCAACGCCGTCGATCCTGAAGCTCAATCCATCATGATTCTGTCTGAGTCCCAAAGAAAGACTCTTGATGATTATTTGGCTTTGGAAGCAACCGATCCTAAACTTAAATTTGATGAATTTCCCGAGTGGGAAGAAGTTTTAACTCAACTTAAAGAAGACATTCAAAACTTCTATACTGAAAATGAAGGAACACTAGCTGGCGTAGATATGCCTGGTTTCGATTCCGTTGCTCTACATATGTGGCACACTTATACCGGTGGTCTAAGAGAATTATTAGACGGCCGCTGGGTTGCTCCTAATATTGACCTTGCTCGCACTCTTGCCGAAGGCGCATTGGGTTCTGTCGAATGGATGGATGAAGTTGGGCTTGAATCTTCGTATGGCCTGAATGCTGACTCAAAAAGCGGCAAAGGTTTATACACGGTATTAGGTGCAATGTGGCCAAGAACCCACTCCTTCCTTGCCGGTGAGCCTCGCATCGAAGCTCTTCAAAAGGCGGCCGAAGAGAACAATGTTGAGATTTATTTGGAAACCAGAGGAACAGAGCTCATCATCGATGACAACGGTAGGGTCGTTGGTGCCAAAGCAGTACAGGCTGACGGAACCGAACTTACCATCATGGCCAAGAATGGTGTGGTCATCGCTTCCGGTGGTTATTGTGCTAACCCCGCCATGGTCAAGGAATACGATATGTACTGGGGTGACGACTTAACCGACAGAACCTTATCAACGAATGTTGGTACGAATGAGGGAGATGGTATTGTTATGGCCCTCGATATCGGTGCCGATACCGTCGATATGGAAATTGCACAGCTCATGCCGTCATCTTCCCCTGTCAAAGGAACAATGACCGATGGGATATGGGCTGATGCTGGTGCGCAAATTTGGATTGATGGAGAAGGCAAGCGCTTCGTCAATGAGTACGCTGAGCGTGATGTTCTCGCAAAGGCAAGCTTAGAGTTAGAAGATGGCGTATTCTACATCATTTATGCCGGCTTACCTAATGCGGACGGGTCTCCTTTGCAAGGCGCTACCATGGAAGATAGCTTATTCGGGAACACCGTTCAAAACATGGTGGATACGGGCCATATCTGGTACGGCGAAACCCTAGCCGATCTAGCGGAAGCAACTAAGCAAGAGGCTGCCGGCTTAACCCCTGCTTTCACCGAAGAGCAACTAAGAGAAACCATTGAAAACTACAATTCCTATGTTGAGTCTCAAAACGATGCAGAATTTGGTAAAGAAGTCTTAACCGGAAACATCAACTTGGATTTCGTCGACGCCAATGAAGGATACGGCATCGTAATCTCTCCACGTAAAGCGTCTCTTCACCATACGATGGGTGGAATACGCATCGACGACCAGTGTCATGTGTTGAATGCCGACGGCGAAATTATCCCAGGCCTCTATGCCGCTGGTGAAGTCACCGGTGGAGTCCATGCCGGTAACCGCTTAGGCGGAAACGCAATTGCAGATATCTTCACATTTGGCCGCATTGCTGGCGAAAATGCAGCTTTGGATAAGTAAATCAGTTTAAAACAATCTAGGCAAAAAAATTCCGGAGACAGATTCTGTCTCCGGTTTTTCTTATTTACTCCTGACTCTCCACAACCTCTTCCTT
>CAYMYX010000033.1:0-6360 GCA_964394795.1 uncultured Peptoniphilaceae bacterium | reverse complement strand
CTGCCCAACTTCTCTCTTTCAGATGCCGACATGAAAATCTTATCCACGTAATTGTTGTAGGCGGTCAAAGACCCAATGCTTAAACTGGTGTTCTCCAGCATTTCGTTTTTGCGGAAGCGGACAATCTCTGTGGAACCACCACCGATATCTGCCAAGATACCTTGCTCGTGGTCGGGTAGAAACTGAGATGCACCAAGGAAGGCGAGGCGGGCTTCTTCATTACCAGATATTAATTCAATATTAACGCCTGTCTCCACTCTTGCGCGCTCAACAATCTCGTCGCAGTTTTTCACATCCCGCAAGCTGGCGGTTGCAATCGCATAGGTTTCCTCGATAGCGTCAAAGTTGTTGATAATTTTCTTAAAGAGGGTGAGGACCGCAATCAGCTTCTCTACGCCTTCGTCGGTCAGGACGTTTCCATCTCGGTAACTGGCCAAACCAACCGATTGCTTCTCACTAAAGAGCGTTCTCACTTCCCCATCGACGGTCTTAAAGACCGAAAGTCTCACGGTATTTGAACCAATATCTATTACACTGCAAATCATCTTTGCCTCCCCAAATTCTGTTCGTTAGTTTCATTTTTACAATCATACCACGAATAAAAGCCCTCTAAACGGGAGGATAGAAATTTACCGCCCCTTGCTTTATAATGAAGGGCGTCAGTTAAACCACCCAAGTAAAATAAGGAAAATTCGGATGAGCATACTAACCGTTACAAATCTAAATCACAGCTACGGCGGCCGCGAGATACTAAACGACGTCAACTTCCGCCTGCTCAAGGGCGAACATGTCGGTCTGGTCGGTCCCAATGGTGAAGGAAAGTCTTCCTTCATGAATATTATCACCGGCAAATTGATTCCCGACGAGGGAACCATCGAGTGGGCCAAGTATGTTCAGGTCGGCTACCTCGACCAACTTGCCTCCTATGAGAAGGACGCCACCGTACGGGAAGTCCTCCAGGACGCCTTTGCCGACCTTTTCGATAAGGAAGCGAAAATCAATGAGCTGTATATGGAGATGGCCCAAGCTGAAGGCGACGATCTCGACCAACTGATGGAAGAAGTCGGTCTCCTCCAAAGCATCATCGAAAGCCGTGACTTCTACATTATCGATGCCAAGATCGATGAGATAGCGAAGGCCATGGACCTCGAAGACCTCGGCCTCGACACCCCCTTCAGAGACCTGTCGGGCGGCCAACGGTCCCGCGTCCTCCTCTGCAAGTTGCTCCTCGAAAAACCGGACATCCTCATGCTGGACGAGCCCACCAACTACCTCGACGAGCACCACATCGATTGGCTCCGCCGCTACCTGATGGACTATGAAAATGCCTTCATCCTTATCTCCCACGATATCCCTTTCCTCAATTCGGTCATCAATATCATCTACCACATTGAAAACAACGAGCTCAACCGCTACGTTGGCGACTATGCCGAATTCGAACGGATGCGGGACCTTAAGCTCAAGCAAAACGAGAATGCCTACAAGAGGCAGCAACAAGAAATTCGCGACTTGGAAGATTTCGTTGCCCGCAACAAGGCAAGAGTAGCGACGAGAAATATGGCCATGTCCCGGCAAAAGAAACTCGACAAGATGGAAAAGATTGAGCTGATCCGCGAAAAGCCAAAGCCCCAATTCGACTTCAAGCAAACTGGCGCCGGCTCCAAGCTGATCTTCGCCACAGAGGACCTGGTCGTCGGCTACGACCAACCTATTAGCAAGCCAATGAACCTCCGCATGGAACGTGGCGACCGTATTGCCATCGTCGGACCTAACGGCTTAGGCAAAACCACCCTCATCAACACCATCCTCGGCTACCAACCAGCCATCTCCGGCGACGTCTCCTTCGGTCAAAACCTCCACATCGGCTACTTCCGCCAAGAGGAAGACTACGACAAAGAAACCGCCATCGACCTCGTCTGGGAAGAATTCCCCTCCCTCATGCAGCACGAAATTCGGGCCATGCTCGCGAAGTGCGGCCTCACCACCGAACAATACGAGCTCCAAGTCAAGGTCCTCTCCGGCGGCGAAAAAGCCAAGGTCCGCCTCTGCAAAGTCATGAACAAGCCCACCAACATCTTGGTCCTTGACGAGCCCACCAACCACCTTGACCCCGCCGCCAAAGAAGAACTCAAGCGCGCTCTCAAGGAATACAACGGTGGCATCTTCCTGATTTCCCACGACAGGGACTTTTACAGCGAGGTGGCAACGAAGATTTTGCCGATGGAGGATTATTCGCTTTTATACAATTAAACTACTCTGTTTCTACTGATTGATAAGCTAAAAGGTGCTGCCAGCAACATTTCCGTTGCCGACAGCACCTTATTTTTGCTTATCTTTATAACTTATTCTTGAATCTCATTTACAGCCGCTTCAGCCGCAATAGCTCCTGAGTAAATTGCTTGGGCAATTGCTGTGCCCGTAGCAGGATAGACGCGGTTGAAGATGTTACCAAACATGACTTCACCGGCTGCGAACAGGTTAGGAATTGGTTGACCCTCGGCACCAAGGACTCGACCGTCTTGGTCAACTTCAACGCCTGGCATCGTTCCGATGATGACAGACTTTAAAGGAACCGCATAGAATGGCCCTTCTTCAACTGCCTTCATCAGCTCAGGGTCTGCATTGAATTCGTCTTCAGCACCGTCGTTAGCCGCTGCGTTGTAGTTCTCAACAGTGGTTAAGAAAGCATCAACATCAGTAATCTCTAAAGTTTCTGCCAACTCTTCCAGCGTCTCGGCCTTGTGAATTAGACCTTCAGAGACACCTTGCTCTAAATCTTCGTTACGGTCAGTTCTGGAGTCGATGATACCGAAAGCGATATCGTCAGTTTGGAGGTAAGTTTGTAGGGCGATATCTGTAGATTGACCCGTCTCATCAACAAAGCGCTTACCTTCAATATTCACAACTAGTTCAGGAACCCAAACGAGGGAACCAACATTGCCCTTGTAACCGAGGGTTGGGGTCAATGCTTCGTAAGCCATAACACCATTACCAACAATGGTTGCACCAAGGTCGGTCATCATGCCGTGACCGTCGCCTGTGTTTCCTGCATGAAGGAATGGCCACTTTGCGGCAGAATCTTCTGCGTACATCTCTAAGTGCTCTCTGGAGTTACCAAAACCACCGGTGGCCATGATAACCTTCTTCGCAAACACATTGTATAGTTCAGTTTCTGACTCAACGCGTACACCGATGACAGCGCCAGCATCGTCAGTTAGCAGTTCAACTACAGGAGAATTCACACGAATTTCTGCCCCTTGTTCAGCTGCAAATTCTGCTAACCAGTCAGATGCTATAGAACCAGCTGCTGCAGAACGATACTTGCCATCAGTCATACCTACGTTCGTTTCGAAACGGTAGATGCCTGAGTCAGGATAAGTTTCCGTTGGATTCTCATAATCCCATGGTGCGCCTTGTTCCATTAAATAGTCGAATTGGATTGGTGCTTTCTCAGCGATGTGACGTACATAAGGTTCATTGATAGGACCTTCAGACCGCATGGTAAACCATTCAACCAAAGAATCTGGGGTGAAGTCGTCGTCTGGAGTATACTTCGATCCATTACCTGTCCAGAACAAACCACCGGATAAAGCTAGGGAACCGCCCGTGTATGGCATCTTTTCAAGAACGATGACGTTAATATCCGGATTTTGGTGCTTAACTTCGATAGCTGCACTCAAGCCTGAAGCACCACCACCTACAACAACGATGTCTGTCGTAACATCATCTAATTCTTCTGCAACAGGAGCTTCCATCTCTACATTATACTTTGATAAGTCAGCGCCGGCTTCTTCCAAGGCAGCTTCCGTTGCTCGGATGATACCAAAACTAGAGAAGGTAGCACCAGAATATGTATCGACTTTTGTACTTTGGTGCTCAATCATGACGGGGATAATGTTCTCTGCAAACTCGACCATCCGTTCGGTGTCCCCATGCTCTAGAACTCGAATATCGGTAATCGTACCGTCCTCTTCAACATCCACTTCAACCTTGATCGTTGAAACGTAACCTTGGCCTTCGCCCTCATAGGTTCCCGCTTCAATTTGTCCGGCTGCTTCACCATCATCTGTACTTTCCTCTTCGGACTCCTCAGCGCTCTCCGCTTCGGATTCCTCCACGCTTGCATCTTCAGAGCTTTCTGTTTCTGTTGTTTCCGCCACAGATGACTCTTCCACGCTTGCGTCTACGCTTTCTTCCACTGAACTCTCATCCACTTCGGCATTGTCATTACAACCGACAAGCACGAGGGCAAAAACCAGTAAGAAAGCCATCAGCATTTTTCTTAGTTTCATGTGTTCCTCCCATATTCTTTATTTTAGATAAAGGTTAACATATGCCTACTCTTACAACAATTAATACTGTTATTCTCATGCTAATGATAGGTTATTTCATGCATTCTAATTATTTTACTGTCTATTTTATTTATTAGAGTCATTCTAAATTATCTGCAGATCTCCACTTATCTAGGTTCTACATTTTCTCTTTTATAATTTATTCGCAATTAAAGCTAAAAAAAGGGCCATGCTCCAAGAACATGGCCCCCATAACTATTGTTCGTTTTTCATCCGCTCTCTCATCAACGGCTTAATGCCACCTGCCTCGAGAATCTTCAGAGCTTGGTCGCCCAGCTTCTCCCCTTGGAAGGTTTCTCCCGTTTCCTTCACGGTGATCGTTCCATCCAGAATATTGACTGTAACCGTCTGGTCCTCCTTCACCTTCTCATTAATGTCCTTGCAGACGAGAAGAGGAAGACCTAAGTTGATGGAGTTACGGTAAAAGATGCGGGCAAAAGATTCCGCCAACACCGCACTGGCTCCCATGTTGAGAAGAGCAATGGGCGCGTGCTCTCGAGACGACCCACAGCCAAAGTTGCGGCCGGCAACGACAATGCCGCCTTGGGGGAAGTCCGCGGAAAAGTTCTCATCGACCCCCTCCATGCTGTGCTTGCCGATTTCCTGAGGGTCGGTTATGGCGAGATACCTACCCGGATAAATCTGATCCGTGTCGATGTTGTGACCGACAATTTTTACTTGTCCTTCAATTGTTTCGCGCATATTCCCCTCCTAAATGTACTTTCTTGGGTCGGTAATCTTCCCATTGAGTATGCTAGCTGCCACGGTAGCTGGACTCGCCAGATAAATCTTCGCATCGGTAGACCCCATTCGGCCAGGGAAGTTCCGATTGGTGGAGCTAATGCAGACCTCACCCGGTGAAAGGACACCTTCGTGGGCACCAAGGCAGGCACCACAGCCCGGCGTGGAGATGGTCGCTCCGGCCTTCATCAGGGTTTGGATGTAGCCCTTCTCAATGCATTCCATCATGACATCGGAAGACGCGGGAATAATGAGCAGGCGCTTGTATTCAGGAATCTGCTTCCCTTCAAGAATCTTTGCCGCGATGGCGAAGTCTTCGACGCGGCCGCCGGTGCAAGATCCGATATATCCTTGGTCGAGCTCGACTTGCTCATCGGAGATCACTTCCTCTAGATCGAAGACGTTGTCTACGCTGTGAGGGCAAGCCAACTGAGGCTCAATCTCGCTGACATCGATAGTATAGGTCTCCCCATACTCGAAATCTTCATCCGTCGTTTGGATTTCAAAGTCTCGCTGAGCTCTTCCCTCTAGATAATTAAGGACATCTTCATTGGGCTGCATATAAGCAGTCTTTGCCCCCATTTCAACGGCCATATTACAGATGGTCATCCGACCGGCTACATTGAGGTCCTCCACATAGGAGCCCGTAAAGTCAATCGCCTTATACACCGCACCATCGGCGCGAAGCTTACCGAGGACCTTAAGGACGACATCCTTGGGGTAAACCCCCTCCTTGGTCTTCCCTTCCAAGCGGACCTCAATGATTTCCGGAACCCGGAACCAGAGCTCGCCTGTCATCAGGATGGTGGCCATATCCGTGGCCCCACAACCCGTACCCAGAGCACCGAAGGCCCCATGGGTAGTCGTGTGGCTGTCCGTGGCGACGACAATCTCGCCGGGTAGGATGACTCCTGCTTCGACCATGACCTGGTGGCAAACACCCGTGTTCACATCAAAGTGAAACTTGAGGTCGTTCTCTTTGGCGAAGTCCCGCATCTCCTGATGGTTGGCGGAACTCTGGATATCGGGACAGGGCGCGTAGTGGTCGAAGACAAAAGCCGCCCTCTCCCTATCCCAAACCTTCTTGCCACCCATTTCCCTAAAGGAATAGATGGTCTGTAAATACAGGTCATTGATTTCCGCAAAGTCGACCTTGGCAGTAACTATCTCTCCGGTTTCAACCCGGTCTACACCTGCATTTTTAGCTAGGATTTTTTCTAAAGCATGCATACAATTCTCCTCACTATGTAGAAAAAAACAGAGGGCT
>CAYMYX010000032.1:16323-17725 GCA_964394795.1 uncultured Peptoniphilaceae bacterium | reverse complement strand
TGATAAAATAAGGTACAGTACCGAGAAAAATATTATGGAGATGAATATGACTAATCAAAAAGCCTTTAACTACGGCATTATCATAGCCAGCGACAGCCGGTCGACAGGTGAAAAGCAGGACCTTTGTATCGACGCCATCAAAGCTTCTCTACCTGATCTGTACCATTTTGTTGATTCCGTCATCGTACCTGACGATGTCGATGCCTTAATTGAGGCCATGGAGAGCTTTGCCGATAATCCAGAAATTGATCTTATCTGGACGTCTGGAGGCACCGGCTTCAGTGCAAGAGATAACACCCCGGAGGCAACGAAGGCGGTCATCCAAAAGGAAACGCCAGGACTTTCTGAAGCGATCCGCCTCTTCTCCAAGGAGAAGACCGATCACTGGATGCTTTCACGTGCGGTCAGCGGCATCTGCAACAACAGTTTAATTATTAACCTCCCAGGCAGCCCAAAGGCGGTTAAGGAGAGCATAGAGGCAGTCTTGCCGGCTTTGGGCCACGGCCTTGAGATTATGACGGGGACCTTTACTCAGCACGAGTAAGATAATAGAGAAGGAGAAAACTTTGGGGAAAGTAGTTTCGATAAATCGTTCGGATAAAAAGGGAGTCGTGAAGATTCCCCAAACGGAAGGGATCTTCATTGAAGATTTTGGTTTGGAGAATGACGCCCATGGCGGGAAATGGCACAGGCAGGTTAGCCTCTTAGCGGAAGAATCCATCGAGATAATGAGGGAGAACATTCCCACTTTACATGACGGAGACTTTGCGGAGAACATCACCACAGAGGGAATTGTCCTCTATGAACTTCCTGTGGGCACCCAGTTAGCCATCGGAGAGACCATCCAAGAAGTCACCCAGATCGGTAAGGAGTGTCACACTGGTTGTGCCATCAAGCAGTCAGTAGGCAAGTGCATCATGCCAACCCAAGGAATCTTCACCAAGATTATACGAGGCGGTAGGGTCAAAGTCGGGGACAGTATCGAAGTCCTCTAAGAAGTTGTATAAATAAAGGGGCTGTTGCAAAATAGACCCTGTAAAACAAAGAAGGACTTTGCAAATTGCTAGATCCTCTTTGTCTGCTGATATAATTGATGAGCCACAAACTAGTGAGTTACAACAAGACAAGAAAAGAGGGCTGTGTAAGAATTGTTAGTCATTCTGACACAGCCCCTTTTCTGCCTCTAGAAGAGACTTTTGAAAAGTTATTCGCGACGTTTAGATAGAAAGTGAGGTTTGGTGGCCCTGCTTTATTGTTGTGGTTTTGGGTTCAGGCGGGTGGCTCACGTATTTGCTAAGGTCAGTGCTGAATTGGAAAATCTTCAAGGGCTATTTATACCAAAGTGAAGAAAAATGCGCTTTGGTATATAAATGGGGTGAAAATTATATTCCAAAACGAAGAA
>CAYMYX010000032.1:0-16223 GCA_964394795.1 uncultured Peptoniphilaceae bacterium | reverse complement strand
TTATATTCCAAAACGAAGAAGATTTGATTTGGTATATAAGTCATAGTGACAGCCAACCAAAAATAGAAAATCTTAATTCTCTAGGTTATCACCCCAAAAAGAAAGGACTGGTTCATAATATACTGACCCCATAAAGCTGGACTAAATATCCAGTTTTATGGGGCCACCTCAGAGTCTATTTTGCAACATCCCCTTTTCGTTTAGTATCATTATCCGCGCTGGAGTATCCGGAGGGTAGACCCTTTGCTTACTTTCTCGACGGAATGGCCCGATACACGGCCTACGACGGCTGTACCGAATCCGCTCAATCTGAAGTCGGAATCCACCGTCTCCAGTTTTTCGCCGCGGAAATCTCCTGTGCCGCTGATGGCGCATTTCAGATATTGGACGGAACCGGAGCCGACCCGGCAGTCACCTGCACCGGAGACTTGGACATCCAGGTAGTCGCCTGTGATCTCACCAATATTGATGTCTCCTGCACCCGAAAGAATAATTTTGGCAGCTTTGGCTTGGCTGAGGTTGACATCGCCCGCGCCCGACAGTCGGATAAAGGCATCATCAACGGACGACAGGGAGACGTCCCCTGCACCGGAGATGGCGATGTTAGCCCGATTGAAACCAATAGAGGAGTTGATGTCACTGGCCCCACGAACCGTGACATCGAGGCTGTCAATTTTACTTACGGGAACATGAATATTGAGTTCGCCTGTTGTGTTGTGAGCATTCAGGAAGGACAAAATCCCCGTATTTTGCATGGGTTTTACTTTAAAGTGAATGATCCCACCATCTTCATTAACCTCAAAGCTGTCCATGAAGCGGGCACTACCTTGGGCATTCCAGGAAAAGCGGCCATCCTTAGCAGGAAGAAAGTTGATGGTGCATTGGTTGGATACATCGATTTTGTAGCCAGTGACTTCTGCGTTTTCTTCACCTTGTTCTTCCTTCTCATCATAGATGGGCTCCCTGTCCAGCTTGTTCCAGTAGACGAGGTCAATGCGTTGAGAGCCTCTGTTAATGACGAGACCTTCGTTGAGGTCGACCTGGCTGCCATCCTCAAAGCTGATAAAGTTTTGGTCAACTTCGGACGCCTTTGCATCGGAGTAACAGGCGCGGTCTCCGTAAGAAGCTACAAAGGTTAGGCCCTTATACTCTTGGGGAAAGTCATAAGATTCCTCATCTTCGCCAAAAGAAACTTCCTCTTCTTGGAGGGGTTCCGTGCCCAAGAGTTGGTTCATGTTCATTTCCAAGATTCTCCCGATATCCGGCAGTAGGCCGATATCCGGAGATCCTAATCCGTTTTCCCATTTGGATACAGCTTGGGGGGAAAGGTTTAAGGCTCTGGCTAAATCCGTTTGGGACAGGCCGAGGGTTTTGCGACGTTGAGCAATTCGACTTCCGATATCATTGGTTTGCATAGTATTCTCCTTAGGTTCATTTGTATGATTGTGTTGATTTACACTCTCATCATAAACCCGAAACTTCTCATTTTTTTCAGCAGGTGGTTGTTTTCGCCCTTATAGTATACAACGATTTGTTGTACAACGGTTGGTTGTAAATAAAAAATGGGATGACGACTGGTTTTCTGGAGTTTCATGAATGTTGAGCAAGAAAAACGGGCAGTCCACTTTGAGCCGCCCGCAAGATGCTTTATCTATTCAATTGATAAATATCGTAGTCGCTGAGGTCTTCTCCCTTAGCCCATAGGAGGGCCATCTCCGAGCCAATCGTCGAATAGATCGTTCCGTTGCCGCCGGCGGCGCAGATGACGAAGAGTTTGTCATCGCCTGGAACTGTTCCCATGTAGGGGATACCATCTTTGCTTTCGCCGAAGAGGGCGGCGTAGGAGTACTCCGGCTCGAACTTGAAGTCGTCGAGTTGGATCATGTCCTTCGTTTGCTCGACCAAGTCGTCATCGTGGAGGCGAACATCTTCCTCTTGAAGCTGGTCATCTTCTTTGTCCATGCCGCCAATCATGAGACGGCCGTCAAAGGTCTCCCTGAAGTAGGTGTAAGGATCTTTCATTTCCCAAACGAGGAAGTCCTTCTCCTCATCTAAGGAGATATCCTTTTGGGATACGGTAACATACGTTTTGTTGACTTGAAGCTTGGTCAGGTAAGGCTTGAGGAAGTCCAAAGGATTGTAGCCGGTCGCAAAGAGGATACGGTCGAAGACGGCTTCCTCCTCACCTTCCTCGGTTTCTAAGCGGACGAGGTGGCCTTCCTCTGAGCTTTCTAAGTCGACAAAGCGAGTATGCTCGAGAACCTTGAGATCGTATTCGTCGATGGCCTTTTGAATCAGCTGGTGGACGAAGCCGTAGGGGTTGAGGGCGATGTCGCCTTCAATCCGCATGCCAGCGTAGGCATCTACGTCGTCTTCCTTGAGGTCGGCCGTTGACTCGTAGGTGGCGGCGTAATCTTGGTCCTCCTGGGCTTCAACTTCATCTTTCAGAGTTTGGATTTTATCTTCCTCAGTGGCGAGGATGAGGCTGTCTCGTAGTTCAAAGGTTTCCTCATCTAACTTGTCCAAATCTTCGTTGATCGATACTAAGGTAGACACGGCTTCGATGGATTGGTCGTAGAAGCGCACAGCTTTCTCTTTGCCGATTTGGTCGATGAACTCGTCTAATCCTTGGTCGCTCATGTACTGGATTAAGCCGGTGTTAGCCGCACTCGATCCCGAAGCGATAGTGTTTTCTTCGATGAGGCTGACTGGATGGCCCGCCTTGGCTAAGCGATAGGCAGAAATCGCTCCGGAAATACCTCCGCCTACAACAAGGATCTCCTTATGTAGGTCAGCTGCATCTTTTGCTAGTCGAATCTCCGGAAGACTGGTGACTTCCGGCCAATACAAACCTCCGATGTGTAAACGCATAGTGAATACCTTCGTTCTAATATTGTAGGGACAGGCTTCCTTTCGTGCTGTCAAGATAACTATAGCCAAATTATGACAATTTAGACATATAAGTGATTTCTGGCGCTATCTGGTGAGTGGCTGAGTGAAGCCCTCAAATTGGGACAGATATGATAGTATAGTAGGGTAGCGTTAATGAACTAAAGAGAAGGAGATTACATGAAAACTGTATTAGTAGAACCTCTAACCATTACCAGTGATTTATTGGATGAATTAGCTCAGGACCTGCAGGGTGGAGACAACAGCTTTACATCTTACGACTCCAAGCCAACTTCGGTTGAAGAATGGGTGAGCCGTGTAGGTGACGCCGACCAAGTCATCCTCGCCAATACAAAAATGCCAATCGAAGTGATTGAACAGGCACCTAATTTGAAGTATATCAATATTGCATTCACCGGTGTTGACCACGTGCCCGTGCAGGCAGCTAAGGATAAAGGGATCTTGGTCTCCAACGCAGCAGGCTACTCCGATGAAGGGGTTGCAGAGCTCGTCATCGGTCTTACCATCGACCTTTTAAGAACGATTAGCGAAGCCGACAAGGGCATCCGTAAAGGCGGCAAGGCTGCCGATTACTTGGGCAAGGAAATTGCTGGCCGCACCGTTGGTATTATCGGAACGGGTAAGATTGGTACTCGCGTAGCCGAGATTTTTAAGGCCATGGGCGCCAACCTCTTCGGTTACAACCGCTCAGAGAGCCAAGAGTTAAAGGATTTAGGTTTGGTCTTCAAGTCCTTGGACGAGGTATTGAAGGAATCCGATATCATTACGGTTCACCTTCCACAAAACGAAGAAACCAAAGACTTCATCACCGATGAGCACTACGATTTGATGAAGGACTCCGCCATCCTGATTAACTGTGCAAGGGGACCTATCGTCAATACCCAAGCTTTAGCGAAGGCCCTCAACGAAGGAAAGATTGCTGGCGCTGGCATCGACGTCTTCGATACGGAGCCACCGCTGGAAGAGAATCATCCACTATTTGACACCCCAAACACCGTCCTTACTCCACACGTTGCTTACTTCACGGAAGAAGCTATGGAGAAGAGAGCCCACATCGTGTTTGAGAATGCGGTAGATTTCTTGAACGGTAAAGATATCAAGACGCTAGTATAAGCAAGATAAACAAAGAAGGTTGTGTTGAAAAGGTTATTAACGACTTTTAGATAAAAAAGCGGGCCTGTTGGTCCCGCTTTTTTTGTTGTGGTTTTAGGGTCTAAAAAAGAAGGGGCTGTGTCAGAATTTTTTGACATTCTGACACAGCCCGATTGGATTGAACGGTTTATAGAGTCTATTTTGCAACAGCCCCTTTACTCTGCAAATTTCTATTTCACTTTCGTAAATTGGATGATAACCGTTCCTTCTCCAACGTGGATACTGATAACCGTTGGTGCTTCCGCTTTCTTGATCGTAATGTTGGGATACTTCTCTTTAATCTCTTTCTCCCATTCGGCCATGATATCTTGGGCATCAAAGTCTAAGAGGTAGATAATCCAGTCCTCTTCGTTGACTCCGATTCGCTCCATCTGGTCGAAAATCTCGTTCATCATTTTCTTGTTCGACCGGTAGAGGCCGTGGCTTTCTACTTTCTCCGGCTTGTTGGGCAGAGAAAGCAGGATACGAATTCTCAGCATGCTGGCGATTGTACCGACACTCTTTCTTAAGCGGCCACTGATCATCAAGCGCTCAAGGGAGGAGGGGTGGACCAAACCTTCGTTGTTGTCCTTCAAATAGAGGAGGGCCTCCATAACTTCCTCGGGACTCTCGTCTGCTTCTGCACCATCAAGAACTCGTTGGGCCATGATGGCTACCGGACCCGCGATACTTTCCGAATCAAGAATTGTGAGATTGTCTAACTCGCATTGCTCTTGGGCAAGGAGGAAGGCACTGTAGGTACCAGACAGGTGGGTGCTGAGTGCAATCGCAAAGATATGATCATAGCCTTTGGTAGAAGCCTCTTCGAAGGTATCTACGATGGATGCGATATTCGGTTGGGAACTGGTTACTTCCCTTCTTTCATGAAGGTACTTGCCAAGGTCTTGGTTGTTGATGTTGACACCATCTTGGTAGTCCTGACCATCGACGATGATTCGTAGGGGAAGCCAGTATACATCTGGGTGATCCTCCAAGCCTGGAACCTTTGGGGTAGTGCTGTCTAGGATAACGCCATATTTTTTTGCCATAGTAAAACTCCTCTTTAAAGTATTTATCAGTCTTTCATTTGAGGTATTACCTCGAAGATAGGTTTAACCGATAGCGCTAGCTTTCGCCGTCGCCTGAATCCAATGATTGGGCATATTCACGAAGCTTTTTAAAGCCTCCGCATTCAAGAATCATATTGCCTAGAAGGCGAAGGGCTGAGGCGTGGGCAATGGACACTACGCCAATATTGTCCTCTCGCAAATCAAAACGTTCGAAAACAAGGTCTCCACCCGTAAGGATGGGTTGGAAGTAATGGTCGATTGCATCATCTAAAGCTTTGGCGAAGTGGGCATAAGCCTCTTCGATTCCCGTTAGGGAGACCTGGAGTTGAATTCCCTTGTGGATATTCTCCATTCGTAGGACCTGCTTGTAGCTGACGATGACAATCAGGTGAGCGATCTGACTTCGATCATACTTCCGTCCCGTAGGCTTGGGAACAATTCCTTGCTTAACATAGTTTTGAATCATCATTTTGGTGATGCGATCTTCGTTGGTTAGGATAGGGGAAAGGTTGCTGTTAATAAAGTCCAACACCTCAGCATTCAATAAACCTGAATCGGGGATCTCGTCCCATTTGGGACAGTGGAAGTTGGCTATTAATCGTAATCGTTCTCGCATAATGCACCCTTTCGTTAAAATACCTAGTAATAAAAACTATATAATTCTACCTTAACCCGACGAGCTTGTCAAACTTAGGCAAGCTTTGGATAAACGTGGTCCATAAAGTTCTTGGCTACTTTCTCGCTGACACTGAGTATCGAGCGGAAATCATTATTTCTGTAGTGAGTGGTGTTGACCCACAGGCCCATGAGATACATATTGTCCATATCTCCGTATTCCTTGTTGAGGATGGATGATTTGGGCCATGTAATCACAATATCCTTCCCTTCCTTGTCCGCCAGAATGAGGTTGCGGTCGAAGAGATTAGCTAACAGCTTGTTCTTGGCGAAGTTAGCTTCTAGCTTGCGGTTGAAGCCCCCTGCGTTGATCAAGATGTCGACGACAACATCCTTAGATCCCTTGACCATGAACTTGCCATCCTCCAAGACGATGATATCTTTGAGGCCGAAGTCCAAAGACAGTTTGCCGGCATCCATTTCCTCGATCAACCATTCCACTGTCTTCACCGGTGTGAAGCTACGGAATACTTCTAAGCGCTTGTCGTAGCCCTCCAGAAGCTCCTCCCGATCGGACCCCGTTAAGAGGCCAAAGAGGACGGGGAAGAATTCCACGAAGCGTTCAAAGTAAGCCAAGATTAGGGCAAGCTCTTGGTCATTTTCTTCAATTATTTTCCTCTGCATGTCAATTTCGAGACCCTTCACCCGCTCATAGGTGTCGTCGAAGGATGCGCCTTCAGCGGCGAAGTCACCTGCGATGAGGTCGAGGATGTTTTGTAGAGGTACATGGCCCCCATTAGCCTTTTTCTTCTCCTCTATCCATTCGTGGGTCATGGAAAAGGCGTAGTCCTCATCACGCTCCAACACGATACCGGCCAAGGAGAAGGCCTTCTTTCGCACGAGGAAGTGGACTGGTACTTCCATCTTCGTCTCTTGGGCAAGGTAGCGGTAGGCATCGATTCCGGTGGGGCCGCTTCCGATGATGCCGACCCGGTCGGTAGGCTTAATTTCAGCAAGCACCTTAGCAAGAGGGTAGGGGCTGTGGACATAGTTGTCTGTGCCTTCCAAGTCGTAGTGGTCGTTATAGTCGGGGTGGCCTAACGTGAGGAAAACGGCGGAGAATTCTTCCTCCAACCAGTCATCGGTCTTAATTCGATAAGTATGGGGTACACCCTCTTTTCCTTCAAGAACCCCGATATCCGTCACCTCTTGTTGGATGTGGTTTACTTGGGGATGGTTGAAGTAGTCCTCGTAGCGTTCTTCGATATATTCGCCGACGTCGATTCTTGGAATGAGGTCCTCAAAGTTGAGCTCTTTGTCATTCTCCTCCATCCAGTTGACGAAGTCCATAGGATCGTCTTCCACACTCATCTCCACGTGGGAAATATTGAGCACTTTATATTTCGTATCCTTCTCATAGGCGAGGCCTCTTCCCAAATCGGACCGAGTTTCGAAAAGGGTAATCTTGTCATCTTGGGTAAAGTTCTCGTGTGTGAGGATATACCTTAGGGTGTTGGCTCCCGCGATGCCCACACCAACAATTGCTATATTCATTAAGTAACCTTCCTTTATCTTATTGTAAAGTTCAGAGTTGCGGAAGTACTTGGCTGCCGCATGTCTCCGTAATGTTTACTTGATACCCCAAAAGCATTGACATGCGGAGGGAAGGACGAGAAAAGTGGGGTATTATAGAAGGGCAGACAATTTTCGTGTGACCTCGAGTAAGAAACTTGAGGAGAAACGGTTAACGAATAAACTTAAGGAGGAAGAATAATATGGAAAACAAGAATCCACAAGTGACCTTTGAGATGGAAAGCGGCAAGACCTTTGTTGCGGAACTCTATCCGGAGATTGCTCCGAATACAGTAAACAACTTCATTTCTTTGATTAAGAAGGGTTACTACGACGGCATCATCTTTCATAGAGTCATCAAGGGCTTCATGATTCAAGGTGGCGACCCCGACGGAACGGGCGCTGGCGGACCTGGCTACGCTATCCGTGGCGAATTTACCAGCAATGGTTTTATCAACGACTTGAAGCATGAGCCGGGCGTGTTGTCGATGGCGAGGACTATGGCCCCCAATTCCGGTGGTAGCCAGTTTTTCGTTATGCATAAGACGTCGCCCCATCTCGACGGGGAATATGCAGGTTTTGGGCAAGTCATTGAAGGCATGGATGTCGTGGACGAGATAGCTGAAGTTCGCACCGACTTCCGAGACAAACCCAATGAAGAGCAAAAGATCAAGCGGGTTACCGTGGACACCTTTGGAGTGGACTATCCTGAGCCTAAGAAGATTGGCGAATAATTATGGATAAGCATGACAAAGACAATAAGGAACCTTCGACGATACTCGTCTACTTGATTGCCCTGATTTTTTTGGTGCTATTAAGTATGGTTCTGCAAGCGATACTGTAAGGTTGCAAGGACAAAATTAAGGGGGGAGTTATGAAAGACCGAGGAAAAGTTGATAAAGTTAAAGGCAAAGTCAAAGAAACAATCGGTGATTTGACCGGGAATAAGAAACTGAAACGGTCGGGGAAAAGGGACCAACTTAAGGGTGGTCTGAAGGGCAATGTAGCTAGCGTAACCGACACCATCGACAAGACGAAGAAGGGAATCAGCCGAACTTCTGCTGCTATTGGTGCCAACGTCAAGGCGGCAAAGAAGGGTGTGGATAAGGCGAGAGACCGAAGCATTGAATTGGCCGATACCGCTTCCAAGAAAGCCAAGGCAACCAAGAAGGATGCTACAATGGCGGCTAAAGATGTGAAAGCCAGCGTACAAAAGGGTGCCAAAACGGCTGGTGGCAAAGCAAAGGTTGCCGGCAAGAAGACCAACGAAGTGTCCCAAGCGGCAAGCAAGGCTCTACGGAAATTTGGTAAAGGAGCCGAAGTTGCCGGTAAGAAAACCAACAAAGGGTTGAAGGATTTTTCGAAGAAGTAGTTGGTGTTGAAAAAGTTATTAGCGACGTTTAGATAAAAAGCGGGGCTTGTTGGTCCCGCTTTTTTTGTAGTGGTTTTTGGGGTCAAGTGGATGGCCCAAATTTGGTGGGCCATGGGGACGTCGGAGCGACAAAATAAACCATAAATCAAGAATATGCGATTATGTTTTATGGGAATGACCTCGTCGGTAAAACATAAATCGAGAATACGCAAAGTGGTAGCCAACAAAAATAGCAAATCGCAATTCTATAGGTTTACCACAAAAAAAGGGACGGTATCAAAATGTCTAAAAATTCTGACACAGCCCTTTTTGAGATTCAGGATTACAAGTCCCAATAGTAGACATTCTGGAAGACTTGACCTTCCTTGCGGATGGCGTTTCCTTTGGGGACCATAGTCAGGCGCATGAGCTTGGCTCCGATCTTTTCGCAGACGCGTTTGGATGCAATGTTCTTGTAGTCATTGGTAATGCAGAGGGTGTTCATCCCGTGCTTTTGTGCTAGAGGGCGAAGGAGACGGCATGCTCTAGCGGCATAGGAGTTACCTCGGTATTCCTCATGGACGCGATAACCGATGTTGCCGGCGTAATACAAGTTCTCGCTGTAACCTATGCGAAGGTCGATGAGGCCGACCACGGTACCGTCGACGACCATATTGTAGTAGTAGGCGGGAGCCCAATCGGATGAGGTGACACCGGGACTGATGTAGCGCAGATCCAGTGAAAGTTCCTTATCTCTCAGATAGAGATCGTTGTAAAACTCGGCACGGAAGACTGGGAAATTGTTGAAATTTTCGATTTCTTCCTGGACATCAGTGTCCCAAGGATAAGACATCTTGATACTTTCCTTTTGCCTGCAATGAAAGAGGAGGTGGCTGGAGGTGCCCATGAAGTAAGGGGACTTGCAGTTCTTCTCATGTAGCTTGAGGTACTGTTGGAAGCTGTAGTCGTCCATATCCTCCAAGGTATTTAAAAGGATTTCTGCTATACCATCGGTGGCAATGACTTGTTGGAGGCGGAGGTTGACGGCTTTTAGGATGGACCTTGTCTCATCGACTGTGGAGAAGACGAAGGGGTCGTCTTTGATGCGGAGGGTGGAATGGTCGTAGCCATCCTCATGGAAAAAGTTGGCGTTATAGACTGCCTCTCGGTAGGCGACCATATCGTGGTTGATGGTGGCGATGAAGATATGGCCCCCGTTTTTACAGATGCGGCGGGCTTCCATCAAGGTGAAGTAGCGGTCATCTTCATCAGCCAGGTGATAGAGAGGTCCGAAGAGGAGGACGATATCGAAAGACTGGTCATCGAATTGGCGGAGGTCCAGAGAAGAGAGGTGGTGGATTTCCAGATTGTCAAGATTGGCTTCTTTGACCTTGCTCTCCAATTTTTGGAAGTTGGGGAGGGCTGGCTCAAGGGCGGTGACGTCATAGCCCTGCTTAGCAAAATAGAGGGAATAGGTACCGGTGCCCGCACCAACATCTATAATGGTCATGTCCTTGGACAGGACGGACTCAATCGCTTTAATCGTGGTAATAAACTCGATTTGGCCGGCTCTGTTAAGGAGGCGGCCCTCTTCGTTAAAGGCGGAGTAGATGGCATCGAGGTGGTCTCTATTTTGTTGAGCTAGCTTGGGGTCTCTCATCGACTAACTTTCCTTTCTGTGGAGCGTGTTATGGCTGAAGTGGATTGGTAAATTATTACAATTGTAACACTGGGGTATACTTAACTCCAGAGTAGATCCGAACAACTAAGGAGGTTTCTTAATGAAACGCAAATTTACTTTTGGAACAGTAACTTTATCTTTGGCTTTACTGCTAGCTGCTTGTGGCGATGGGGGAGAATCTAGCGAGCAAGTAAGTGTAGCAGGTGGCCAAGAATCTACTACGGTGGAAGAGTCTGTAACCAGCTCAGAACCGGCCAGCACGGAGGCTAGCTCTTCTGTGGTGGAAGAAAGTTCTTCTACAACCGCAACAACGGACAGCCAAGGAATCGAAGGCAGAGAATTTGAAGTCGACATGTATGAAGCAATCGACATCTTTTACGAGACTTTCGGTGATGATACCATAACGATCTCCCAAATCGATTTCGATCGTGACGATGGGGATTATGAATATGAGATTGATGGTTGGAAAGATGGCACTGAATATGAACTGACGGTTAAGGCAGACGGAAGCGGAGTCGAAGAGCAAGAAACCGATGACGATGACAACGATGATGAGGCGCTACCTTTGGATGATGTAATATCGCCTCAGGAAGCGATGGACATTGCGTTACAAAACTCATCAGGTGGCTACGTTGAAGGTTGGGACCTTGACGTTGATGACGGCACCCCAAAATATGAAGTGGAAATCGAAGGTGGCGACGACGTTGAGATTCACGCAACAACCGGAGAAGTCTTAGAAATAGACGACTAATCAGCTGAATAAAAAATGAAGGGATGTGCCCATTGGCACATCCCTTTTACTATTTTTAGTTTTCGTCGAAGTCAGGAGGCAGAAGGCCTTGCTGGACTCGCCACTCTTGGTATTTTTGCACGTCGGAGTCAATCTTATTTAAACAGAAGGCAATGACGGCCGCATCATCGGCGAAGCCAAGGCCCGGTATGAAATCGGGGATGGCATCTATTGGGGATACGAAGTAAACGAGGGCACTGATGATGGCAAGTAAGGTGCCCTTAGGGAATGTTCGATAAGTACCTCTGGTATATGCCTTAAGCATGGAGACGAGGACGGGCAGCTTGGATAGCTCCCTGCCACCAACCGGAATCTTTTTCAACTTCTTCTCTAGGTTTTGCAGGAGCTTTTCTAACTTGTCCTGGTCTTGGAGCACTTTTTCGGCTTCATCGTATCGGTCGATGAGCTCGGTTTCAGCTCGTTTTCTTGTAAAAGGGAATCTCATTTTCTCTCCTTAATCCACTTAGTTGTGATTACTAGCTCATTAATACCCCGGCGAGGAGGGTTATATCGAAGGGGAAGATCCCTTGTTTTAAAGAAAAGTTTTCTATTTAGCATAAATTTAACCTTAAAATCTAGGCCGCTTGCGTAAATCTACAGTATGAGGGGCATATATGCCTTATCAAAGGATTGGCAAATCTGAGGAGAAGGAGCACGTTATGACTGACAATAAATATGATCGCGAATCGACAAGTGACAATCAGGAAAAGGACACATCGACTAACCCTTACGGGGATAATCCTTATACCTCACCTGATCGTTCAACAAGTGAGTCTAGTAGTCAAACGACTAGTTCAGTAGAGAATAAACCTTATGGTTCCTATACAGATAGTTATCAGCGGGATGCGGTAGATACCGACACAACGGATGTTAGTGAAGCTAAAACCGAAAGCAGTCAAAGTTATTACCAACAGGGATCAAATACACAAAGTTCTTATCCACAAAGCAATTATAATCAAGGATCTTATCAATCAGGCTCAAGTCAACAAGGATCGAGTCAACAAAGTTCATCTCAATCAGGATCACCTCAGCAAGGTTCCAGCCAATATGGTTCTTATTCGCCAGGGTCTTATGGTCAGAATTCATCTGGGCAAGGCAGCAGCCAACAAAGTGGCGGCTATCAGGGCAGTTACGGCCAAGGTAGCTATGGTCAAAGTAGTTATGGCCAAGGAAACCAAGGACAAAGCAGTTATGGTCAAGGAAACCAGGGTCAAGGAAGCCAGTACCCAAGCAGCCAGGGACAACAGTATGGCCAGTCTCCTAGCCAAGGATCGAATCAATATCCTTACCAAAGTGGGCAAGGGCAGGTTCGAGGCCAATACGGCAACCAGAGCCAAGGCCAACAGTATCCGAACCAACAAAGCTACGGTGGACAAAGTGGCTACCGTCCTTATGACACTGCATCGGTTGAACAAAGTGGAACCAATATCTTCCTATTGATTGGTTCAATCATCACCGGCTTAGCGGCAATCCTGTTGGTCATCGGTTTTGTGAACATTCTGATGAATGCAAACTGGGCAGCCTTCAACATGAATGTCTTCTTCATTCTGCTTCTTACCTTTGCTCAAATCGCGGTATTCGTTATTGCGGCAATTGTAGGGTTCAAGTATCTGAGTAAGAAGACCGACAGTCCAATCTTAATCGTGTTGGGTGTGTTACTCGTTGCGATATCGATATATTCGTTAGTATCCGGTATGAGCGGAGGCCTTACGCTAAACCTAATCAATGGCGCAATTCTAGTTGGTGCCGTGCTTTACACCATTGGCGCTTTCCAAGCGAAGAAGTAAAGCAATAGACAAAATGAAGAACCACCTGCATCCCGGCAGGTGGTTCTTTTCATGTCGATGTTGTTGTTTAATGTTTATTTGAAGTTAACTTCGTTGATGACTTTGTCGAAGAAGCTCATAGCTTGCTCTGGGGTTTCAAGACCTGTATTGAAGAACATGACGAAACCTGCGTAACTGTTGTCGCCGTCAGATCCTAAAGCGAACAGGGATGGGTCACTGAATCCAGGGGCGTAGCCTTGAACATAGTTGAAATTATTACCATTGACCACGATTGGTGTGGTTGGACCAGGATTTTCAACGAAGCTTACAGAGATTGCTTCGGTTAATGAATCTAACGTAAATTGACCTTTATAAGTATCGGAATACTCAATGGAAATAAAGTAAACGTCGAAGTATTCAGCACTTGTTGCAGTACCTTCAACGCGGTACATATCGACTAGATACGTGATGTCGTTTTGAACGCCTTGCTCAACATAACTGTCATATACTTGTTGATTGGTCGCTTCATTATCCGCTACCAGATGCTCCCATTCAGAAGACACCTTATAGGTGAAGTTGGAAAACTCTCTGTCGGTATCTAAGTTAACTTGAACTTCATCCGTCACACCGATGTCGGTGCTTTCGGAAGACTCGATGGATTCGGAAGACTCGATGGATTCAGAAGATTCGATGGAGACTTCGCTAGATTCTTCGCTTACCACCTCCGAAGACTCGATAGAAACCTCTTCAGATGATACGGAGATTTCCTCAGAAGACTCAACCACGCTGCTTTCCACGGATTGACTTGATTCTTGAGATTCATTACTAAAGAAGCCGCTGTCATCGTTACATCCTACTGCAAACAGGAATAGGGACGACGCGCCAATCACTAAAGCTTTCTTTAAGTTCATTATTTCCTCCTAATTGTTAGCTTGCTTGCCTACACTTCTTAGACAGTTGTGGGGATCAAATTCCTCACTTGAGGCTTGATCCGTAAATTGCGTGAAGCTATACGATAGCTTTTTTATACCCACAAATGATGGTGAAAACCGAAGGGGGCCATCCACTTGGCTACCCCCTTGGCCTCGAATCTATAGCTTATCTGCCATCTCGTAAATGAGGGCCTCGGTCTTATCCCAACCCAAGCAAGGATCGGTGATCGACTGGCCGAAGCAGCTACCATCCACGCTTTGGCAACCGTCCTCCAAGTAACTCTCGATCATGAATCCCCTTACTAGCTTCTTGATATCACCTGAGTGGCGGGTAGAGTGAAGGACTTCACGGACAATTCGAGGTTGCTGCAAGTAGTCCTTATTGGAGTTGGAGTGGTTGCAGTCAATGATGACACCAGGGTTGACGACATCCAGCTTTTCATAAAGTTCGTTTACTCTGACCAAGTTTTCGTAGTGGTAGTTTGGCATCGCGTTGCCATGTTGGTCCACGAAGCCACGGAGGATAGCGTGAGTGTAAGGGTTCCCTTCACTTTCCACCTCCCAGCCTCTGTACTCAAAGGTATGAACTTGTTGCGCCGCATAGATGGCATTCATCATGACGGATAGATCACCGGAGGTAGGATTCTTCATACCCACGGGAATACCCACACCGGACGCAACCAGGCGATGGTGCTGGTTCTCCACCGACCTTGCACCAACGGCAACATAGGCAAGGAGGTCATCAAGGTACCTGTGGTTTTCCGGATAGAGCATCTCGTCCGCACAGGACATGCCATAATCTAAGAGGGCCTTCATGTGGAGCTTGCGGATCGCTATCGTTCCCTTAATCAGGTCCGGCTTTTGTTTAGGGTCTGGCGACTCGGCCATCCCCTTGTAGCCCGTACCTTTGGTTCTCGGCTTGTTGGTATAAATGCGGGGAATAAAGAAGAGCTTGTCTTTCACTTTCTCTTGGACGGGGATGAGCTTCTCAATGTATTGGAGGACGCTTTCTTCGTTGTCGGCGGAGCATGGCCCAATAATGAGGAGCAAGCGGTCATCTTCGCCGCTTAAGATTTTCTCAATTTCCCTGTCCCGTTGTTGCTTTAATTCAAACGCCTCTTCCGTCAGGGGATACTGCTTCTTGATTTCCATAGGAATGGGCAGTTTGCTTATGAAATTCATTTTCATGATTAGACCTTTCTGTCTACAGTTTCAAACGACTCATCTAATCAAAGAGTTTACGTCGGTTTGTGGATTTTCTCATCAGCTTTTTCATTTTCTCTTCGTCTTCATCCTTCAAGGCCGTCTTCAATTCGTCAAAGGAAGCCTCGAAAGCATCCATATGGGAAAGAAGGCTGTCCTTGTTGAGGAGAAAGAGCTCTGTCCACATATCTTCGTTTATCTTCGCTATCCTTGTCAAGTCGCGAAAAGAGTCGCCGGTATAGTCAACCAAGTGGTCACTGTCGTTGCTGGTCATCAGGGAGACGGCGATGCAGTGGGTCAACTGGGACAGAAAACCAATCATATCATCGTGGTCTTCCGGACTCAAGACGGAAATGCGGGCGAAGCCTAACTCTGAACCCAGCTGCTTACAGGCCTCGATACCTTCCGCAGTATTATTCGCAGAGGGGGTCACAATAAAGTTTGCCCCTTGGAAGATCTTATCGGTAGCATTCTCGACCCCATAAACTTCCCGGCCAGCCATAGGATGGGAAGCGATAAACTCAGCTCCCGGCTGTAACCGATTCTGAATATGGGCAACAATAGCCACCTTAACCCCCGTTACATCCGTGACCAAGGTCCCCGGTTCAATGAGGTAACCATACTCGTCAATCCACTCAATCAGCGCCTGGGGGTAGATAGCGAAAATGATTAGGTCCGCTTCCTTAACCCATGCCTTGTTCACCTCGGTAGCCCCCTCATCGATGATGCCCTTGTCTACGGCAAAGTCGATGGAGGACTGGGTCCTCGTAATCGCCCGAATCCGGTAATTTTTCTTCTTCAGCGCAATGGCGTAGCTTCCACCCATGAGGCCCAGCCCCACCAGTAAAATATCCCTGATCGATTTCTTATACTCCATGGGTCGAAACCTCGATTCCAAGTTCTCCGATTGTCTTAAAGAAAGTAGGGAAGCTCTTAGCCACCGCTTCAGCCCCCTCAATCCGACCACCGTAAATGGAGGAAAGAACAGCGCAGGCCATAACGATTCGATGATCATTATGCCCATCATAAGCCTCCGTCGCCGCTCTCATCTGACCGCCGGGTACAACTACATGGTTATCGTGAATCTCACACTCAACCCCCATCTTCCGAAGTTCTTGGGCCATAGCCGTAACCCGATTACTCTCCTTCATGGCCAGCCTTCTTGTCTCGGTGAAGGTTGCCCCTTGGAAGTGGGCGGCCAT
>CAYMYX010000031.1:0-17962 GCA_964394795.1 uncultured Peptoniphilaceae bacterium | reverse complement strand
TACTTTGTTACTCGTTTAAATACCCTGCGAAAACTATCGATTCATGAATGAAATCACAAGAAAGGAAAGCAAATGAATACAGCATTAGTAAAAAACAAAGCCATCCTCGTGTATGGGCTAGGTATCACCGGTCTTTCCTCTTGTGAGGCATTAAGCCGCCTGGGCGCCCAGGTCTTCGCTTATGAAGACCCAAAACAGGACGGACAAGGTCATACCTGTGGATTAATGGCACCGCCAGATGAATTACCTCCCAATATCACCAGACTAGGATCCATAGATGAGCTGGCTGACCATGACTTTGCCTTTCTGCTTAAAAGCCCGGGTATCCACTTAGACAAGCCCCTTTTACAAAAAGCGCGGGACCTTAATATTCCTATTTACTCGGACATTGAGGTAGCTTACCAGCTCTTTGGCGGCGACCGGATGGTTGCCGTGACGGGATCTAATGGAAAAACAACAGCAGTTACCCTAATCAGTCATATCGTAAATCACAGCGGTAGGTCGGCCATCGCAGTCGGCAATATTGGTGTGCCCATTTTGTCGTCCATGCTTAATGCCGGTCCGGAGACAATTTTTGTGGTCGAATGCTCCAGTTTTCAACTGTCTTCTGTTGAAGCCTTTAAACCTCACGTCGCTGCGATTTTGAACATCACCCCAGACCATCTGGAGTGGCATGAAAGTTTTGATCACTATACGTCGGCAAAATTCAATATTGCCAGCAATCAGTCCGAGGACGACTACCTCCTCGTCAATCCACGGGACCAACACACCCGAGATTACTTGCAGAACCATGAATTTAAGAGCGTGGTCAAGTGGATTCCGCTAGAAAGCGACTTGGCTGGCTTGCTCAGACAACACCGTCATTGGAAGCTCTTCGGTGAGCACAATGTGGAGAATGCTCTTTTTGCGGTAGAAGCTTGCCGGCTTCTCGGTTTAGACGACATTGAAATCCTTTGGGGATTAGACAGCTTCGAGGCGGTAAAACACCGGATGGAAGTGGTTAAGACCGTTAACGGCGTCCGCTACATCAACGATTCCAAGGCTACCAATGTCGATGCCACGGTGAAGGCAATCTCCGGTTTAACCGACCCTTACATTTTGATTGCCGGAGGTTACGATAAGAAGGTCCACTTTGGCGAGTTGTTGGAAGCTTTTAAGGCTAATGGGAAAAGCCTCATCCTTATCGGGGCGACGAAGTACCAGATAGCCAAGGAAGCTGAGGAGCTAGGCTTAACGGAAAAGATCATTTTGAACGAAGATCTTCGGTCTGCTTTGCAGACCGCGAAAAACCTTGCGGAAGACGGTGAAATCGTCCTGTTGTCTCCTGCCTCAGCTAGTTGGGACCAGTATCCTAACTTTGAGGCGAGGGGAGATGAGTTTAGAAATCTCGTCAACAGTATAGAGGAGGTGGGCCATGAGCGATAATATCAAAAGTGCCAGACCAACCTCCCGCAGACGAGGTGCACCACCTAAGACAAGCGGGTTGAAGATCCGTGATATGTTCAAACACCAAAAGCAAGGGAAAATGGATATCCAGCTTCTCCTGATTGTCATCACTCTCATTGTCTTTGGCGTTGTTATGGTCTTCAGCGCTTCGGCTCCATACGCAACTAGAACTCAAGGGGACCCCCTCTATTACTTTGAGCGGGATGCCATATTTTCTGTTATCGGTTTTGTGGTGATGATCATACTCTCCCGAATCAATTATCGGATTTACAAGCATTTCGCTTTGCCAATTCTAGCCTTGACACTCTTGATCAGTCTCTTCGTTTTTATACCGGGCATTGGTATTGAAATTAATGGAGCTCATCGGTGGATTGGTGTCGGTGAATTTACAATCATGCCTTCGGATTTGGTGAAGGTCTCAGGGGTCATCTATCTGAGTGCATATCTAACCAATCGAAAACTAAGGGAGAATGGTACCTTTTCTGTTTTGGGTCACGTCCTTTTCATCATCTTTATCGCCATCTTGCCAATCTACTTCCAGCCCAATTTTTCAGCGGTTATCGTTATCGCAGCTTCTTTATTTTTAACTTACTTAGTTGGCGGAATGAACCTCAAGCACCTCCTGATTTTCGCCGTCATCGGGGCAGTCGGAGCCGCTGTAGCCTTCTGGCCATATCCTGGTAATTACCGCTTGGAACGCCTCCTCATCGTCTTTGATCCGATGAAGGACCCAATGCATACCGGTTGGCAGCTGCTTCAGTCGCTATTTGCTGTTTCATCAGGTGGCGTGTTTGGTGCAGGTTTCGGCCACAGCAGGCAAAAGTTTGATTACTTAGCTGACGAGCCTCATAACGACTTTATCTTTGCCGTCATCAGTGAGGAATTGGGCTTTGTCGGTGCCTTTTTGTTGATTTTAGCTTTCTGCTTCCTGATTTACAGAGCACTGAAAGCGACGAAGAAGTCTCAGTCAGCCTTTGGTCACTTGCTAGGTAGCGGCTTAACGTTTATTATTGGTATACAAGCACTGATCAATATCGGCGTTTCCATCGGTTTGGTCCCTCCTACAGGTATCACCTTGCCCTTTGTTTCCTATGGTGGTAGCTCGCTTATTGTCATGTGTGCAATAGCAGGCATTCTCCTGAATATTTCCCGGGATGAAGCGAGGAGTAGACATGAAACCAACTAATAAAACACCCTACCGGCAGACGCCAAGAGTGAGGAAGGCAAAACCTAAGAAATCAAGGTCCTTCTTATTTTGGTTGGTGGCCATGCTCGTGATCGTCATCGCTATCGGCGCAGGTTTGCTACTTACCCATAAGGCTTTTAATATTAAGTACATCAGAGTCGATGGGAACGATACGATTCCTACGGCTGATATCGTCAACGAAATGGGGGAGATCAACGATAACATCTTCCTTTTCTCGGATCAGGATGCAATTAACAGAGTCTTGAAGATACCGGGAATCGATGAAGCAACGATACAAAAGGAGTTCCCTAACCGCATCATTCTTCAGGTGAAGGAGACCTATGCGATTGCCTCAATGGAAGTCGGGGAGGAAACTCTCCACGTCAATCAGGATGGGGTTCTGATGGAAGGAGTTTCTGAAGAGCTAACTGGCCGTTACAAACCCTTAAAAATTGAAGGCTTTGGCGACGAATTAGAGATCGGCGATAAGATCACGGAAGACGACCGGGTAGTCCCGTTTCTAAAGAATCTTTTAAAAACAGAATTATCCGACGGTATTGAGAAAGTTATTTTTGAAAAGATAGATAACATTGATATAATATATAAAGATATAGAGATACGCTTCGGACCACCAGACGATATCAATGAAAAAATTGCTATTATTCTAGCGGTTTTAGAAAATATTGAAGAGAAGAATATAAGGGCTGAAGAGATCATTCTAAACGAAGGATCCAATCCAATCGTGGTCTACGAAAACTAAAATACAACAGGGGGACGGCATGAGTGCATTTGAAATGGAATTAAACAATGACGGCCTTGCGAAAATCAAGGTAATCGGTGCAGGTGGCGGCGGAAACAACGCTATTAACCGTATGAAATTGAGTGGTTTGCAAGGAGTTGAATTTATCGCATTAAATACCGATAAGCAGATATTGGATGCGATTGAGTCAGACAAGAAGTTGCAGATTGGTCAAAAATTAACCAGAGGTCTTGGCTCAGGCGGTAACCCTGAAGTTGGCGAAAAAGCTGCAGAAGAATCAAAGAACGAAATCACCGAGCTTCTTGAAGGCTCAGATATGGTCTTCATCACAGCAGGTATGGGTGGCGGTACCGGAACAGGTGCAGCACCAGTCATTGCTGAGACGGCAAGAGCGATGAACATTCTTACCGTAGGCGTGGTAACTAAGCCTTTCGGTTTCGAAGGTAGGAAGCGCCAAAACCAAGCGGAATCCGGAATCGACAAATTAAAGGATAAGGTAGACACCTTAATCGTTATCCCTAACGACAGACTTCTACAAATTGCTGAGAAACGCACAAGCATGTTGGAAGCCTTTGGTATGGCCGACCAAGTACTCTTGGATGGTATCAAAGGTATCTCTGATTTGATTGCTGTTCCTGCTGTCATAAACCTAGACTTTGCAGACGTTGAGTCCATCATGAAGGATCAAGGTATTGCCCATATGGGTATCGGCACAGCTAATGGAGAAAATAGGGCTGTTAACGCGGCTAAAGCTGCCATTAAGAGTCCATTGCTAGAGACTTCTATTGAAGGAGCAAAGGCAGTACTTGTTAATATCGCTGCTGCTGACCTTGGCCTATTCGAAGTCAACGAAGCCCTCGAATTAATTCGTGAAGCTGTTGACCAAGATGCCAACATCATCTTTGGTGCAGGCGTTGATGAGAACCTCAAGGATGACCTGAAAATTACCGTTATTGCTACAGGTTTCGACAATCAGAAGATCGTCACAAAGGACGAACCGGTACAAACTGCGAAAACCCAACGTGAAGATGACGATATGGACATCCCCGACTTTCTAAGAAAGTACAGATAATTAATGAAGTGCCCCTACTGTTCATTTCTAGATACCAAGGTCATTGACTCCCGACCTACGGAAGACAATGAAGCGATAAGAAGACGCCGAGTCTGTATCAAATGCGATAAGCGCTTCACTACCTATGAGAGATACGAGGATCAAGCTCTCGTCGTCGTCAAGAAAGACAACACGAGGGAACCCTTTAACAGGGGGAAGATTCTCAACGGCATGATACGGTCTTGCGAAAAGAGACCGGTCACTGTCCAACGACTGGAAGAAGCGACCAATGCAATCGAAAAAGAGCTCAATCATCTAAACCAAAAAGAGGTTACCACAGCCTATATCGGTGAACTCGTTATGGACCAGCTGAAAGAGATTGACCAAGTTGCTTATGTGAGGTTTGCTTCGGTCTATCGAGAATTTGAAGACGTGGATAAATTTTATGATGAATTGCAGAGCTTGCGAGATCAGGATAATTCGTAACACTTCAGTAATTAAAGCGGTCCCTACGGGCCGCTTTTGTAATTAATGAGGAGGTAACAGTGGACTTCTTTAGCATGAATAAAGAGAAGGAAAGACAAAAGATAGCCCCGTTAGCCGATCGGATGCGCCCTCGCAAGTTGAGCGAGGTTGTTGGCCACGAAGAGATCATCGGAGAGGGGAAACCCTTAAATCGGTTGATTCGTGCAGACCGCGTGCCCTCCCTGATTTTCTTCGGTCCTCCGGGTACGGGGAAGACGACGCTTGCCGGCGTAATCGCAGAGTCGACGAATCGCATCTTCCGTAAGATTTCCGCCGTGACTAGCGGAGTCAAGGATATCCGTGATTTGATTAAGGAAGCTGAGGATTCCCTTGCCTTTGAGGGGGACAGAACCATCCTCTTCATCGATGAGATTCACCGTTTCAACAAAGCTCAACAGGATGCTCTTTTACCTCACGTTGAAAACGGAACAATTACCCTCATCGGCGCAACAACAGAAAATCCTTTCTTTGAAGTGAACAAAGCCTTGCTGTCCCGTGCTCAGGTTGTCGAGCTCCACCGACTTACCAGCCAGGACCTTCGTAAGCTTTTGACTCGAGTTTTGGAGGATGAAGAGAAAGGTCTGGGCGATTACGGTGTTGAGATGACAGAAGCAGCGGTCGATAGTCTGGTTACGGTAGCCGGTGGTGATGCCCGTGTATTCCTAAATTCCCTTGAAATTGCAGTTCTATCCGGGGAAGAGATTGACGGCAGAGTTAACATCGATGAGGAAGATATTCGAAACTCCAGCCAAAAGAAAATCATCAGCTACGATAAGGGTGAGGAAGAGCATTATAATACCATTTCGGCCTTTATTAAGTCGGTAAGAGGATCAGACCCGGATGCAGCGGTGTATTACTTGGCTCGGATGCTGGCGGGCGGGGAGGACCCCTTGTTTATCGCCAGACGGCTGGTCATCTTGGCTTCGGAGGATATTGGGAATGCTAATCCTATGGCCCTCGTTATGGCTACGTCGTGTTTTACCGCTTGCTCAAAGATTGGTATGCCTGAGGCTCGAATTATCCTGTCTCATACGACGACCTATCTGGCATCCAGTCCCAAGTCCAATGCGAGCTACCTTGCGATAGACAAGGCAATGAGTTTCATTCAGCAATCCGAATATCCGGATATTCCACTGCACTTGAAGGATGCCCATTACTCAGGAGCGGAAAGTTTGGGGAGGGGGAAGGAATATCTATATCCTCACAATTATCCCAGTGCCTATGTGTTGCAAAATTATTTGCCAGATGCAATAATTAATGAAGTGTTTTACGAACCTAAAGAGATTGGTCAGGAAGCGGATTTGAAAGCTTATTTGGACCAGCTTGACCAAGGAAAAAATAAAGAAGAATAGACGAATAGAGGAGGAGTTAGATGTTATTAAAAGGTCTTTATCGGGATGCGGAAGGCTACGCCGATCAAGAAGTAACACTGCAAGGTTGGATTAAGAAATCCCGTTTTTCAAAGAATGTAGGCTTTATTGAACTGAATGACGGTTCCTTCTTTAAACCTGTGCAGGTGGTTGTCGAAAAGGATTTGCCGGAGTATGAAGAAGCTTCCCATTTCCCAATTTCCTCGACAATTGAGGTGGTAGGTAAGTTGGTGCTAACGCCAAATTCGAAGCAACCATTTGAGATCCAAGCGAAATCACTTGAGCTCGTCGGGGCAGCCAGCTCTGACTATCCTCTGCAGAATAAGAGACAAACATTTGAGTTCCTCCGCCAGTATCCTCATCTACGGTCCAGGACCAATACCTTTAATGCGGTTTTCCGGACCAGATCTGAGATAGCTTTTGCTATTCATGACTTCTTCCATTCCAGGAACTTCACCTATGTTCATACGCCTATCATCACGGCATCAGATGCCGAAGGTGCAGGAGAAATGTTCCAAGTTACCACACTTGATTTGGACAAGGTACCGATGACCGAGGATGGCAATGTGGATTATAAGAAGGATTTTTTCAGCTCTGAAGCAAATCTCACCGTTTCCGGCCAATTGGAAGTGGAAGCCTTCGCGATGAGTCATAGAAACGTCTACACCTTTGGTCCCACTTTCCGAGCGGAGAAATCGAACACCACTCGCCATGCAGCGGAATTCTGGATGATTGAACCTGAGATAGCCTTTGCTGATCTTTCTGATGTAATGGACTTAGGTGAAGATTTAGTAAAGCATGTGCTGAATCATATCATGGAAGCTTTGCCCGAAGAGATGGAATTTTTCAACCAATTTATCGATAAAGGCCTCCTTGAGCGCCTGGATAAAGTGAGAACTTCCGAGTTCAAGCGGATGACCTATACCGAGTGTATTGAAATTCTCGAGAAAGCGGATAAGAAATTTGAGTACCCGATAAGCTGGGGTGCTGATCTTCAATCCGAGCATGAACGTTACTTGACTGAGGAAGTGGTGGACGGTCCTCTATTCGTTACCGACTATCCAAAGGAAATCAAGTCCTTCTACATGAAGCTCAATGAAGATGGAAAAACCGTTGCCTGTTGTGACATGTTAGTCCCCGGCATTGGCGAGCTCATTGGCGGTTCCCAGAGAGAGGAACAAGTTGAAATCCTTGAAAAGATGATGGATGAAAAAGGCATCAACAAGGACGACTACCAATGGTACATCGACCTCAACCGTTTTGGTGGATGTAAACACGGCGGCTTTGGTCTTGGCTTTGAGCGGATGGTGATGTACATTACCGGCATGCAAAACATCAGAGACGTCCTCCCATATCCACGTACAGTTAACTCTATGCATTAATCTGAGTCTTGATCTTCATGACCGACTCAGTGAAGAAAGGATCCATCGTGACCGAATATAATCCAAAATTGATCGAGCAAAAATGGCAGGATTATTGGCGAGAAAACAAATCTTTCCATGTCGAAAGCGATTCGAATAAAGAAAAATATTATGCCTTAGTCGAGTTCCCCTACCCATCGGGAGAGGGCCTTCATGTAGGCCACCCAAGGCCATACACTGCCCTTGACGTCGTTTCCAGGAAGAGAAGGATGCAAGGCTACAATGTCCTATATCCTATGGGTTTTGATGCTTTTGGCTTACCTGCAGAAAACTATGCAATAAAGAATAAAGTCCATCCTGCGTCGATTACCAATGAGAATATTGCCCATTTCACCGACCAATTGAACGCTTTAGGCTTCTCTTTCGATTGGAGCAGGGAAGTGAAGACAATCGACCCTGACTACTACAAGTGGACCCAATGGATTTTTATCCAGTTATTTAAAAATGGTATGGCTTACAAGAAGGAATTTCCTATCAACTGGTGTCCGTCTTGCAAGATAGGATTAGCGAACGAAGAAGTGGTCGGTGGGAACTGTGAGCGCTGTGGTAATCCTGTTGAACACAAGGTCAAAAACCAGTGGATGCTCAAGATAACCGTATATGCTGACCGCCTCATCGACGATTTAGACGAGGTGGATTACCAGCCCCGTATTAAGCAGCAACAAAGAAACTGGATCGGCCGTTCTTACGGTGCAGAAGTAATCTTCGCATTGGCAGAAGTAGATGATGCTTTGCCAGTCTATACAACCCGTCCAGACACCCTTTACGGCGCAACCTATATGGTTATTGCTCCTGAGCACCCCTTGATTGAGAAGTATGCCGACCGTATCAATAACATGAACGATATCCAAGCTTATCAGCAAGCGGCTCAAATGAAGTCAGACTTTGAGAGAGGGGAGCTGAACAAGGATAAATCCGGTGTACAGATTGACGGTCTGACGGCTATCAATCCAGCCAGTAATGAGCAAATCCCCATCTGGATTTCCGACTATGTGTTGATGAGTTACGGTACAGGGGCCATCATGGCTGTACCTGCCCATGATAGCAGGGACTGGGAGTTTGCGAAAAAGTTTAATATGCCAATTATCGAGGTTGTTTCGGGGTCCAAGGTTAGCGTCCAGGACGAACCCTACACCGATACTGATGAGGGTATTATCGTTAATTCTGAAGTAATCAATGGCTTACCAGTTAAGGAAGCTATCGAGAAGATGATTGAATGGCTAGGCGAAAAGGGTCTTGGTAAGAAGCAAAAGAACTTCAAGTTGAGAGACTGGGTCTTTAGTCGCCAACGCTATTGGGGCGAACCGATCCCTATGGTTTGGTGTGATGAGCACGGTTGGAATCCGGTAGCCGAAGAAGAATTACCGGTTAATCTACCTGACGTTGAAAACTATGAACCTTCCGATGACGGGGAGAGCCCATTAGCTAAGATAGATTCCTTCGTCAATACATCTTGCCCAGTGTGTGGCGGACCAGCGAGAAGGGAAACGGATACGATGCCCCAATGGGCAGGTTCATCTTGGTACTATCTTCGCTATATGGACCCTCACAATGATGAAACTCTCGTCTCCAAGGAGGCAGAGGAGTATTGGGGACCTGTTGATTGGTACAATGGTGGCATGGAACATACCACGCTCCACTTGCTTTACTCCCGTTTCTGGCACAAGTTCCTCTACGATATCGGCAAGGTCTCCACGAAAGAGCCTTATCAGAAACGAACATCCCACGGTATGATTCTTGGGCCTAACGGGGAGAAGATGTCAAAATCCAGAGGTAACGTCATTAATCCTGATGAGATTGTTAGAGACTACGGCGCTGACACCTTACGTACCTACGAGATGTTTATCGGTGACTTCCAAATGGATGCCTCATGGACGGATGAAGGCTTGCAAGGCTGCCGCCGCTTCTTGGACCGCTTGTGGCGCTTGCAGGAGATTGTCGTTCCCGGAGATAATTACTCTGAAGATTTGGAAATCCTATTTAATCAAACGATTAAGAAGGTAACCGAAGACTACGAGTCATTGAAGTTCAACACAGCGATTGCCCAATTGATGGCCTTGTCCAATGAGATTAGGCACAAGAACGAGATTAACCGCAAGGAAATGGAAACTATACTGATTCTTCTAAATCCGGTTGCACCTCATATCACAGAAGAGATGTGGCAAAACTTGGGTTATGAGGGGCACATTGTTGATGATGCAACTTGGCCAACATGGGACGAGAGCAAGCTAAAGGGTGACACCATCGAAATGCCGGTTCAGATTAACGGCAAGGTTAGAGCAACGATGGAAATTAGCCCGGATGCCAGCGAAGACGAAATTGTTGAAGCAGCCAAGAAAGTCGAGCTCATTGCCCGCTACTTGGATGGAAAAACTGTTCGTAAGGTTATCTATATCCCTGAAAAGATTTTGAATATTGTTGTTGGTTGATCTGACGAGTTTTATCATACGACATCTAAAATTATTCTATTCGATAACTATCCACTGCCGCTAATGGTAGTGGATAGTGTTAGTTTTAGAAGGAGTGCGATATGCAGTATAAAGAAAAATCTATCGACCACCCTCTGGAGCAAAGGCAACCACCATCAAGTTCCTTTCTACTTTATGGGCACTTGTGATAGAATTACAGTAATTGTTTAAAGAGATTTTTGTTCCAATTTTCCTGTAGCCATTTCTAAGTCAGGAAAAACTGATTATACTAAGCTTAATAAATAGCTTTAAGAATAGAGTATTGATAAAGAGGACACCCATGAAACAGTACAATATGAATGATATCCGGGAAAAGTTTCTGACCTTTTTCCAGGAGAGAGAACACAACAGGCTGAAGAGTTTTTCTTTAATTCCCCAAGGTGACAAGAGTTTATTGTTGATTAACGCGGGGATGGCCCCCCTGAAGGATTACTTCATGGGCATCAAGAAGATGGAACCTAGCCGAGCAACTACTTCTCAAAAGTGTGTTCGGACTCAAGACTTGGATAATGTAGGTAAGACAGCAAGACACGGCACCTTCTTCGAGATGCTGGGGAACTTCTCCTTCGGTAACTATTTTAAAAAGGAAGCAATTCACTGGGCCTACGAATTCCTCGTCGACGAAATGGGTCTTGAGCCCGAAAAACTATACGTCTCCGTCTACTTGGATGATGACTTTGCTTACGATGTTTGGACGAAGGAAGTTGGTATTCCTGAAGAGAAGATGCTGAGACTGGGCAAGGAAGATAACTTCTGGGAGTTGGAGCAAGGGCCTTGTGGACCCTGCTCTGAGATCCACTATGATAGGGGCGAAGCGTATGGCCCGGGGAAGAGTCCCCTAGATAACTCCGATAGATTTATGGAGGTTTGGAACCTCGTCTTCACCCAATTCAATAAGACAGCAGAGGGAGAATACATTCCTCTGGACCACCCTAACATTGATACTGGGATGGGCTTGGAACGAATTGCCTGTATCATGGAAGGAGCAGATAATATTTTCGACTTATCGACTTTCCGTCCTATCCGCAATGAAATTGAACGCCTTTCCGGCAAGAGATATGGGGACTCAGATGAAACCGATGTATCCATTCGCGTTATCGTAGACCACGTGAAGACGATGTCTTTCCTGGTAGCTGACGGGGTTATCCCTTCTAATGAGGGCAGAGGTTACGTCCTTCGCCGCATTATCCGTAGAGCTGCCCGTCATGGTAAGTTACTTGGTATCAAGGGCAACTTCCTGACAGACTTCGTACCATTGGTGGTTGAGGCTTATCAACCGGAATATAGCGAGCTTGTCGAAGGCCAAGAGCGAATTATGCACATCATTTCCAAGGAAGAAGAAAACTTCCAAAAGACGATCGATTCAGGTCTTTCTCTATTAGATGGCGTTATCGCTGATTTGAAGAAGGAAGGGAAAAATGTAATTGATGGTGCTCAAGCATTCAAGCTTTATGACACTTACGGCTTCCCCTTAGATTTGACCAAGGAAATTGCTGAAGAGCAAGGTATCGAGGTTGATGAAATCGGCTTCAAAGCAAATATGGAAGAGCAGAGAACTCAATCTAGGGAACACCGCCAAAACGGTACCGGATGGTCTGAGGGCAAGGCAATCGATACGGACAACCTTCCGGAAACTGTATTCACCGGTTACGAACAAGAAGAAGGTCAGGGCAAGGTTTTAGCCTTATTTGCAGACTCTGAATCGGTGGATTCGTTGGAAAAGGGCGAGTCCGGCGTTGTAGTCCTAGATGAGACTCCTTTTTATGGCGAGTCCGGTGGTCAGGTTGGAGATATCGGCTACTTTGAATCGGATTCCATGACCACAAAAGTAGACAATACAAAGAAGACCGGTTCCGGTGTGTTTTTACACTATGTAGAGGTCGTTGAGGGTGCTATCCATGTCGGCGATACCATAAGGACCTACGTTAACAGCATAAGGCGGGAAGATATCCGGAGAAACCACTCGGCTACTCATCTCTTGCACAAGGCGTTAAAGATGGTGTTAGGTGACCATATACAGCAAGCCGGTTCTATGGTCGACGAAGAGCATCTCCGCTTTGACTTTACACATTTTGAGGCATTGACGGCAGAGCAAATTACCGAGGTTGAAGGTATCGTCAATAGAGCTATCTTCGACTCCTACCCAGTCAAGACCGAGATTATGAGTCTAAGCCAAGCTACAGAAGATGGGGCTGTTGGGCTTTTTGAGGATAAATATCAGGACCAAGTGCGAGTACTCAGCATGGGCGACTTTTCTAAGGAACTTTGCGGTGGTACTCATGTAAAGAACACGGCTCAAATCCAAATGATGCGGATTACAGCGGAGCAGGGAATCTCTTCCGGTGTCCGTCGTATAGAAGCCATTACCGGTCGTGCAAGTTATGATCAAGTACTGGAATACGAAAGGCAGTTGAACTTGTTGGCTGAGCGTTTGAAAACAAACCGAACCAACTTGGATCAAAGATTACAAGCTCTACTTGATGAAGATAAGGAATTGAAAAGGGAGTTAGCCTCCCTCCAGTCTAAGCAAGCTGGAGAATTATCCAATGAATTAACCGGCGAAATGGAAAACATTGAGGGAGTAAACCTCATTGCTAAGAATATTCCATCAAAGTCGGTGAATGAATTAAAAGAATTGGTCGATAATCTTAAAGAAGGCAGAGACAATCTTGTCGTGGTCCTTGCATCAGCTAATGACGGCAAGGTTGGCTTAGTCGCAAGCGTGGATGACCTGTTAACTAAGCAGGGAATTAACGCCGGCCAAATAGTAAAGGAAGTAGCTCAGGCAACCGGTGGAAACGGTGGCGGCCGTCCTAACTTCGCTACAGCAGGAGGAAAGGATGCCGACAAAATCGAGGAGGCGTTGAAACTTGTCGCCCCTTGGATTCGAGACCACATCAAGAAGTAAGGAGGGACCATGTCTAAAGAACACAGCGAAACGATGCTATATGCACCATTGGATGACAAGAAACAGGATATCACCGAAATCATTCGACAAGTTTATGCTTCCCTTATCGAGAAGAATTACAACCCTGAGAACCAAATTATCGGCTACATCCTTTCTGGGGATCCGACCTATATCACTAGTCATAAGGATGCCCGCAAGTTGATTCGTCAGATTGACCGTGATGAGCTGCTTGAAGAATTATTGAAATACTATATTGATGGCCACGACATCAAAGCAGATGCTGAATAATTTGCTTAGAAGTTTTATTTACTGAGTTACGGTACGAAACAAAGTCTCGGACTTTGTTTCGTACTTCCTTATGTCTAGAATTCCTGACATTAGGGGTAACCATTAAAGGTTAGGAGCGACATGCCTAGAGCAATGGGTTTAGATGTGGGTACAAAAACTATCGGTGTTGCCTTAAGCGACCCGATGTATATGATTGCCCAATCCTTTACAACGATTCAACGAAAAAAATTACGAGACGATTTACTAGAGCTGAAGAAGATTATTGAAGATCAGGAAGTAGATGAAGTTATTATTGGCCTACCCAAGCACATGAATAACGATATTGGGGTGTCAGCACAGCGGGCCAAATCCTTTGGCCAAGAGATTAAGAAAGAGTTAAACATAGAAGTCATTTACCAGGACGAACGAATGACAACCCAATCAGCGGACCGGATTCTCATTGAATCTGGCGTGCGCCGTGAAAATAGGAAAAAACACGTTGATGCAGTAGCAGCAACGTTTATTTTGCAAAGTTGGCTGGATAAAGCCAAAAGATCATCGTAAAGGAGCAGTTATGGAAGGCTTTGAGAAAATCATGATGAATGATGGAGATAGGGACATTGCGATGACCATTGTCGCCACTTTTACCATGGATGATCAAGACTATGCCGTCTTGGACGGAGATGAAGATAACGAGAGATATGTTCTTCGCATGATTGAACAAGACGACGAGATGATTTTTGAAACTATTGATGACGAAGAAGAATTTAATGACGCTGTTCAGATTTTTGAAGAATTAGTAGAGGAACAGCAATAGGTTTGAGCTTAGCTCAAGAGGAAGGAAATATTGTGTCAAGGAAACAAAGTCCAAAGAAATTAAAAGTTATTCCTTTAGGGGGAATAGGAGAAATAGGAAAGAATATGTGCGCCGTCGAGTGTGGCAATGATATCATTGTAATCGACAGTGGATTAACTTTCCCAGACGACGAAATGCCAGGAGTAGACATTGTCATTCCTGATATCACGTATTTAGAAAAGAATAAGGGAAACATTCGCGGTATCTTGTTGACCCACGGTCACGAGGACCACTACGGTGCGGTTCCCTATGTATTAAAGAAAATCCAAACCAACGTCTACTGTACGCGATTAACCGGTGGTATGTTGGAGAACAAATTCAAGGAGCACGGCCTAAATCCTAACGTTATCAAGTACGTTAAGGCAGGGGACTCCATCCGCTTAGGCGAGAACTTCGACTGCGAGTTTATCCACGTTGCCCACTCTATCCCTGATGCCTGTGCCATTGCGATCAGGAATCCAGTCGGTACTGTTGTATTTACAGGTGACTTCAAGATGGACTTCACCCCAATCGATAACCAACCAACGGATATTCACCGTCTTGCGGAAATTGGTAAGGAAGGTGTTCTTGCGCTTCTAGCTGACTCAACAAACGTGGAACATACCGGCGTATCCATGAGTGAAAAGACGGTAGGAGAGACCTTCAAGCAAATCTTTGCTCAGTCGAGAGATCGAATCATCGTGGCAACTTTTGCTTCGAACCTTCACCGGGTCCAACAAATTATCTGGGCTTCCGAAGCGAACAACCGGAAGGTTTGCTTATCTGGTCGTTCAATGCTCAATAACGTCGCCGTAGCATCCGAGCTTGGTTACTTGAAAATTAAAAAGAATACCCTCATTGAAATCAATGAATTAAATAACTACAAGCCTCACCAGGTTACTTTGCTCATCACGGGAACACAAGGTGAACCAATGTCAGCATTGTCTAGAATGTCAAACGACGAGCACCGTCAAATCAGCCTGACTCCTCAAGATACGGTTATCTTATCCGCATCGATGATTCCCGGCAACGAGAAGAGCATTGGGGACATGTTGAATAAACTCTTCCTTCATGGTTGTCGAGTGATTTACTCTTCACTTGCGGATGTTCACGTATCCGGTCACGCCCAACAAGAAGAGCTTAAGATGATGCACGCTTTAACTAAGCCTCAATACTTCATCCCTGCCCACGGCGAGGGAAGAATGCTAATTAAGCATGCCAATTTGGCTGAGTCCATGGGCATGAAGAAAGAGAATATCTTTATTACTGAAAATGGCCATGTCATTGAATTCGAACGCCAGGGCAGAGGCATTAAGGTTAACCTTGATGGCCGCGTACCTGCGGGCAAGGTCCTTGTCGACGGTCTAGGTGTAGGTGATGTCGGTAACGTGGTTCTTAACGACCGTAAGCATCTTGCCGAAGACGGCATGATTGCAATCGTAGCTACTATTGACAAGACGTCTAAAAAATTAGTGGCTGGACCTGAGATTATCTCTCGCGGTTTCGTCTACATGAAGGACAACACCGACCTTATCGATGGCATCAAGCAAGTAGTAAGAAAGATTTTTGCCGAGGCCAACCGTAAGAACATCAATGACTGGAACTACCTAAAGTCCCAAATCCGTGAAGAAGTGAAGGGTTATGTCTTCACTGAAATTAAGAGAAATCCAATGATCTTATCAATCATTTTAGAAGTGGACACTGTTAATGGCTAATCGCAACATTGAATTATTAGCTCCTGCCGGAGATTTAGAGAAGCTGCAGGCAGCTATCAAATTTGGCGCCGATGCAGTCTATCTGGCAGGAGATACCTTTGGCATGCGTAAAGCAGCCAAGAATTTCGGGTCCGATCAACTTCGAGAAGCGGTAAAGCTAAGCCATGACAATGGGGTGAAGATCCATGTCACCTTAAATATCGTTCCTCATAACGAGGACTTTGAAGGTTTTGAGGACTACGTCCGCTTTCTAGAAGAGATCGGAGTCGATGCAGTTATCGTATCCGACCCCGGGGTCTTCAGTATCGTCAAAGAACTGACCAACTTAGAGATTCACATTTCAACTCAAGCAAGCGTCACCAACTCGGCAACAGTTAACTTTTGGCACCAACTTGGTGCCAAGAGAGTGGTTCTTGCCCGTGAACTATCACTAGAGGAAATCAAGCAGATCCGCGCGGAGAGCCATCCGGACATCGACCTAGAAGTCTTCGTTCATGGGGCCATGTGCATTTCCTACTCCGGCCGCTGCCTCCTATCCAACTACATGGCGGGCCGTGATGCAAACCAAGGCGACTGCGCCCAGTCCTGTCGTTGGAAGTACAATCTGGTTGAAGAAAAGCGTCCCGGAGAATATTTCCCTATCGAAGATACCGAAGACGGCACCTTCATCATGAATTCTAAGGACTTGTGTCTATTGCCCGAGCTAGAGGAATTGATTGAGGCAGGGGTGATGAGCTTTAAGATTGAAGGTCGGGTGAAGTCCCAATACTACGTCTCAACGGTAATTCATGCGTACAGACAGGCGCTAGACCTCATCATAGCAGGAGACTTTAATGAAGAGAAGGCTGGGGAACTGGTCAAGGAATTAGAGAAGACCAGCCACCGCCACTTCACGAAGGGTTTCTACTATGGAAAACCTGACTCCTCAGCACAAAACTACGAGACTACGTCGTATTCCCAGAGCTACGAGTTCATCGGTGTGGTTAAGGCGTATGATGGGGCGAGGGGAGCGGCTCTCATTGAAGAACGAAACAAGTTCGAAGTAGGGGACGAAGTTGAAATCTTCGGCGCTCGCCCAGGATTTATCACTTTTACCATTGATAAAATTCTCGATGAAGGCATGGAAACTGTGGAAAGTGCCAACGTGCCCAGAAAACTATATTGGATTAATTGCCCCGAGATGGTTGAAGAAGGCGACCTCGTGCGAAGAGAACTTCAAACTGAGGAGGCCTAGGAATAGGGAGTGGGCTTATGGAAGAAAAGAATAAGACGACTTCTTATGTTTATGAACCCCACATTCCTTTAATGGAGGCGGATGGTTTAGCGATTATTGTCGACTACATTAAGAAAAACGAGGTTCGATCAATTCTTGAAATTGGCACTGCAGTCGGTTTTTCTGCCATCATCATGGCGGGGCAGCACGAGGATATCCAAGTGGATAGTCTGGAAATCAAAGAGGACCGTTACAATCAAGCCTTGGTGAATATTAGTAGCATTAATTTGGAAGATCGCATTCATGTCCACCTAATGGATGCCATTGACTTTGTCACCGATAAAAAGTATGACTTAGTTTTTGTGGATGGCCCTAAAGCCCAGTACAAGAGTCATATGGACCACTTCATGGGCAACCTCGCTGATGATGGGATTTTTATTTTTGATAATTTGGAATTCCATGGAATGGTGGATGATCCTAGCCTCACTGACAATAGAAACACGAAAGACCTAGTAAGAAAGATCGGGGATTTTCGCAATGAGATGCTAGCTAGGGATGATTTCCATGTCAAGTATTTTAAAAAAGTGGGTGACGGGGTCATGTTTGTTAAACCTAAAAAGATAGTGAATGAGTAAATTGTCGTGCAGTTTAGTCCATAAAGTTGGAACTATTACCGGCGATAGAAGCGTATTCACTATCTTCTTTTTATTGTAGTTTTCTCTCTAATTGAACCATGAAATATTATTCAAAACTACGACGAACACTTTGATTTGATGGTTTCATACTTGCATTACTAT
>CAYMYX010000030.1:9437-18491 GCA_964394795.1 uncultured Peptoniphilaceae bacterium | reverse complement strand
GAAACATTTAACTTTCAAAATTTATTTGCATTTTATTTTCCCATGACCTATAATATAAATCTGTCACGGGGTGTGGCGCAGTTTGGTAGCGCACGTGGTTTGGGACCATGGGGCCGGAGGTTCGAATCCTTTCACCCCGATAGTAAATAGGTGTTGAGATCAAATGGTCTCAACACCTATTTTTTTAAACAATAAAGGAGTACTTTATGGACACAAAGAAAAGTATAAAGCGAATAGGAATCGCGGTGATCGTGTTCCTTTCCATCCTCTTAACCATATTTGTAATTAACCAGTTCGTCAGCTTCTACCATCTCTTGAGGGACATCCATCCGACGTTAGCCCTAGTTGTCCTTGGAATTCTTCTCGTCATCCTCGCCTACTTCTTACTCAGGCTGGTGATTGCCTTCTTCCGTAGACCGAAGGTCCTCACCCTGGTGGAGAATCCCACGGAAGAGGAGTACCTAGAGTATGTAGATTCTATGTCCTCCATCATGGCCAGAAATAGGCACATTGATCGGGACCTAAAAGCATTGAAGGACCAAGATCAAATTCAATTCATCACCAGATCTTTCGATGAACTGGACCGCTTATCCGCCCCTATCATTAAAGAGAATGCCAACTCCGTATTCTTGACGACGGCCATCTCCCAAAACGGATCTCTGGATAGCCTCTTCGTCCTCTTCGCCAGTTTACGGATGGTATGGCAATTAGCGAAGATTTACGAAACCAGGCCAACTTGGTCCAGCCTCGGCAAATTATATGTTCAGGCGTTGGGGGTTGTGTTCATGGCCCGGACCATTGAAGATGCAGACCTCATCGAAGACCAAATGGAGCCCATCATCGCTGCCCTACTCGGTGAAAGTTTGACTTCGGCGGTACCCGGACTTGCGCCTATGGCCAACCTAGTTACCTCTTCTATCATGCAGGGAGCTCTGAATGCTTTCTTCGTCCTCCGTATAGGATCGATTACCCAAAGTTACTTAGGCATGGAGGTCCCGGAAACCAGAGTGCAGATCCGCAAACGAGCTTCCCGGTCTGCGATTGCCAACTTGGGTGGCATCATTAAGGATAACGGAAAACTTGTCGTCAAGTCCGTCACCGGTGCGGTGAAGAAGGCCGGTTCAAGGACGGCGAAGAAGTGGTTTAACTTTGGTCGCGATGCCCATGCGGAAGAGCGGATTGAATTGTAACTGACATATTATTAGTTGTGTTATTTGAATGAACTTAGAAACTACAAAAAATGCGTCCATGACATGATGAGTGTCAGGACGCATTTATTAAATTCTATTTGTCTTTTGATGAAGTTACACTTGGGGCCATCTTAATTTGGCTCATTATAACATTACCCCTTCATAAAAAAGCCCTCTCCGTGGTCCGCAGGTAGAAGTTCTACCTTAAGCATGGAGAGGTTCTGTTAGTAAAATTATAAAATAGGCGCGTTAAATGTCAATCCTTTATCTCTTCCTCAACATCTCCCTATTCATAATTCTCTTTCTTGTATTCTCGGCGAGAATCTCGTCGCCAGGATTCAACTTTCTGATCCAGGACAAAGCTCTACCCGTTCCTCGCACTACGGAGGTGATGGGGTTTTCCACATACTTCACTTCGAGGCCGACCCGCTCCTGAATGCGGTCGTCCAAACCTTTGATGAGAGATCCGCCTCCGGTGAGGAGGATGCCACGATCGAAGAGGTCGGAAGCAAGCTCGGGTGGTGTTTCTGCCAACACTTGGTGAATGGTGTCGATGATGCGTTCAATCACTGGGGTTAGGGCTTCGTTGATATCGGTGGAGCTGACATAAATGTGGACGGGAAGGCCGTCGGTTAGGGACCGACCTTTCACTTCGATGGTTTCTTCCATGCCCGTGGCATTGGAAGACCCGATGCGGATTTTTATCGCTTCCGCTGTCCGTTCACCAATGACAATATTGTACTTGCTGCGGATATAGTTGGAGATGGCCTTATCGAATTCGTCTCCTGCTACTTGGATGGACTTGGAGATGACGATCCCGCCAAGGGAGATGAGGGCAACGTCGGTGGTTCCCCCGCCGATGTCGACGATTAAGCTACCGCCGGGATCGGCGATGTCAACGCCAGACCCGATTGCTGCGGCTAGGGGTTCCTCGATGAGGTAGGTGTTATGGGTGCCTGCTGCTGCAGATGCTTGCACAACCGCCCTCTTTTGCACCTGGGTTGCCTGGGAAGGAATGCAGATGATGACGTCGGCACCTAGAAGGGACCTGCCGCCGGCCTTGCGGATGAAGTACTTGAGCATCCGTTCTGTAGACCGGTAGTCGGCGATGACGCCGTCCCGCATTGGGCGGACGGCGACGATGTTGCCGGGAGTCCGTCCAAGCATGTCCTTCGCCTCTTGCCCTACCGCTACGATTTTATCGGTATAGGTATCGATAGCAACGACGGATGGCTCGTTCAAGATAACTCCTTTTGAACGAGAAAACACCAGGACGCTGGTCGTCCCTAAGTCAATTGCCATATTTTTACGAAAATAAGCCATAATTTCCCTACTTTAATGTTGCGGCCATTATTGCCTTGATGGAATGCATACGGTTCTCCGCTTGATCGAATACGATGGACCGATCGCTGCGGAAAACTTCGTCGGTTACTTCGAGTTCTTCTAGGCCAAAGTGGTCGTAGATGTCCTTGCCTACCGTGGTTTTCGTGTCATGGAAACTTGGCAAGCAGTGCATGAAGACGGCCTCATTCTTTGCGTTTGTAAAGAGCTTTTCATTTACTTGATAAGGGGTGAGCAAACGAATGCGGTCTTCCCAAACATCCTTTTCTTCGCCCATGGAAACCCAAACGTCGGTGTAGACGACATCCACTTCTTTCAGGCCTTCCTCTTGGTCTTCAGTGAGGAGGATGGTAGAACCAGTATCTGCCGCGATTTCCTTGCAAGTGTTGACTAAGTCTTCTTGAGGCCACAGCGACTTGGGCCCGCAAGCCACATAATCCAGTCCAAGCTTTGCGCAAACTACCATGAGGGAGTTGGAGACGTTGTTCCGGCAATCGCCTAAGTAGGCTAATTTGCGCCCCTTCAAATCTCCGAAATGCTCCTTAACCGTCATCATGTCAGCGATCATTTGGGTGGGGTGGAATTCGGTAGTCAGGCCGTTCCAAACGGGAACGCCAGCGTGCTCGGCCAATTCCTCGACGATATCTTGGCCATACCCTCGGTATTCGATGCCGTCATAATAACGGCCAAGGACCTTGGCGGTGTCTTCGATACTTTCTTTGTGGCCCATTTGGCTACCTTGGGGATCAAGGTAAGTGGCTTGCATCCCTAAGTCGTAGGCGGCTACCTCAAAGGAACAGCGGGTCCTGGTCGACGTCTTTTCGAAGAGAAGAACAATATTCTTTCCCTTGCAATCTTGGTGGTTTTCTCCCCTTGACTTCTTTTCTTTATATTCTAGACTTAGGTCGATTAAATATTCAATCTCCTCGCCAGAGAAATCTAATAGTTTTAAAAAGTGACGTCCTTGTAAATTGATCATTTTCTGTCCCCTTCCGTCATGTTCTTACCTTAACTATACATGGAATAGAGCAAAAATTAAATCTTTTATTCGAAGCTTCTGGAAAGCGGCATCGACATGCAACGAGGACCGCCTCTTCCCCGAGATAGCTCGTAGGAAGGGAGTTCATGAACTATGAAACCTGCTTCTTTAAGCATTTCATTGGACAGGTTGTTGCGATTGTAGGTCAGAATGACTCCTGGGGCGATGGCCAAGGTGTTGGACCCATCGTTCCATTGCTCCCGCTCTGCTGCGATGAGGTTTCCGCGGGCACAAGGATATAGGCTGACCGCATCAAGACCTAAGGCAAACTTCAGCATATCATCCAAGGAGGCGTGGTGCTCTTCAAAAACCACTTGATCCTGTTTTTTGGACAAGATGAAGAAGCGGATGTTGGTCAGCATCCCGGGATGGTAGGTGAAAGCTTCGTGATCGATCTGGGTGAACACGGTATCCAAGTGCATATAGGCTCTGCTGTTAGGAATCTGGATAGCCAGCACCCGTTGAACGCTGCTTGGCGAATCGATGAGAAGGGTCCTGGCTAGCATCTCGATTGCCTCAGGAGAGGTCCGTTGGGATATGCCGATGGCCACCACTTCGGGGCTGAGGCTTAGGATGTCTCCCCCCTCGATGGAAAAATCATTGTTTCTGCGGTAGTACTTCTCGATTTTTCCGGCAAAGCGGGGATGGTGGTCGATGATGTAGTCGGTGTAGATGGTTTCACGGTTTCTCGTCTCGGAGAACATACGGGGAACAACCACGCCGTTGCCGATACTGGCCATGTTATCTCTGGTGAAATACAGATTGGGCATGGGTTTTAACAGGAAGATAGAGTAACTGCCCACCGCATCGGACAGTGACCGGTAGACCCCTTCTTCGTTATGGATTTCTTTGGCGGTGACGCCGGCCATGGTTTTCTCGAGGATGGCCCTCGTATCTTCTAAGGAGAGGAAGAAATCCAATAATTTTTCCTGATAGTATGGAAAGTGGACGCCACCTTCGCGAATGAATTGCTTTAGGAATTGGGTTAGCAGGTCCCCATTGTTTTCAAAAATCTCCACGAGGAGGTCGGTCAGATAGGTCACCTTGACGCCTTCTTCTCGCATTATGGAGGTGAAGGCATCGTGCTCGAACTGAGCCTGTTCCAAGTAGGGGATATCGTCGAATAACAGCTCCTCCAACATGGAGGGCATGAGGTTGAGGAGTTCGTCTCCCGGCCTATGAACTAATACTTCCTTTAACGGAGCAATCTCACTACTGACGCTGATTGGCTTCATATTCCCTCCTGAGCGCATCAACTTGGTCTAGCTTTTCCCATGGTAGGTCGAGATCGTCTCGGCCAAAGTGACCATAGGCTGCTGTTTTCTTATAGATTGGACGACGAAGGTCCAGGCTGGTGATTAGGGCGTTAGGTCTGAAGTCAAACACCTTATTGATAATCTCTAGTAACTTTTCTTCGCTAGCGACGCCGGTACCAAAGGTATCCAAGTTGATGGAGAAGGGGCGGGCCATCCCTATGGCATAAGCCACACTGATTTCACACCGTTGGCAAAGGCCGGCAGCGACCAAATTCTTCGCCACATAGCGGGCATAGTAGCTACCTGAACGATCCACCTTCGTGGGATCCTTGCCGGAGAAAGCACCACCGCCGTGGTGGCCGACGCCACCAAAGGTGTCGACAATGATTTTCCTTCCCGTCAGACCGGTGTCAGCCTGGGGACCGCCCATCTCAAAGATGCCGGTAGGGTTGAAGTAAAAGGCAGTCTCCGAATCGATGAGGCGCATGGGGATTACCGCTTGGATAACTTCTTTCCAGATCTGTTCCTTCATATCACTGTAATCCGCATCGGGATTGTGTTGAGCAGAGATTAGGATGCTATGGACACGGACCGGTTTTCCATCTTCGTACTCGACGCTGACCTGAGATTTGCCGTCGGGACGAAGGTTCTTGACGATGTCTTCCTTGCGCACCGTTGCCAAGCGCTTGGCTAAAAGGTGGGCAAGGTAGATGGGCATGGGCATTAGGCTCTCGGTCTCATCGGTAGCATAGCCAAAGACAATGCCTTGGTCTCCTGCACCAACACTATCGTTGATGTCTTCGCCACCCAAGCGATGCTCGTAGGAGTTGTTGACACCTACGGCGATGTCAGGGGACTGCTCATTGATTAAGGTAATTACGGCACATGTGTCGGCGTCGAAGCCCATGTCAGAGCCGGTATAACCAATCTCGCGGATAGTGTTACGTGCAATCTTCTGAATATCTACGTATGCTTCTGTGGTAATTTCGCCCATGACAAAAACCGCGCCGGTGGATGCGAACGTCTCGCAAGCCACGTGAGCATCAGGGTCTTTTTCCAAGATGGCATCTAGGATGGCATCCGAAATCTGGTCGCAGACTTTATCTGGGTGACCTTCAGTTACGGATTCCGACGTTAGTATTCTTCTCAATTCTTGTTCCCTCTTTCTTCCAATAGTTATAGATTCATAGTTCTGAAGCACTGTCGACACAGCGCTATTTAAGGCAAAAAAAAGCCTGTCCACTGGACAAGCTAGTCTCCTCATCTTCCAGTCTCACTGCAGGATTTAGCACCTAACTTAATAGGTTGCTGGGTTTCATTGGGCCTGTCCCTCCACCACTCTTCATAAGGCGTTATGAAATTTTCTATTCCCTACCATAACAGAAATAGGGGTTTTTGTCAATCCTTACCTACCCCTCTTGGTTTTCTTCTTTAGCCAGAAGAAGGACGGTGGCGAAGCTTTCTAGGCCTTCTTCTTGACCGACGAAGCCGAGCTTCTCTGTGGTTGTTGCTTTGACGGATACTTGTTGGATGTCGCAGCCGAGGACTCGGGCAATGTTGTCTTTCATCTCCTCAATGACGGGGGCAAGTTTTGGTCTTTCGGCACAAACGATGGCGTCAATATTGCCGATTTCGTAGCCTAGGTTATCCATATGGCCCTTAACCCGACCTAAAAGCTCCAACGAAGAAATGTCTTTGTATTCCGGATCCGTGTCGGGGAAGAGTTTCCCGATGTCTCCCAAGTTGAGGGCACCGCAGATGGCGTCCATAATGGCGTGGATCAAGACGTCGGCGTCGGAGTGGCCGAGGAGGCCCTTTTCAAAGGGAAGGTCTACGCCGCCTAAAATCAGTTTTCGGCCTTCGGTGAGCTGGTGGACATCGTAGCCTAACCCTTGGCGAAACGGTAATTTTCTCATTGCTTTTCCTTTCTGGAATCCAGTATTAAGTCTCCGGTGAGGAGGTCTTCTCTTGTCGTAATCTTGATATTCTCGTAGTCGCCAAGTACGGTGAGAATCTTTCCACCGAATAGCTCGACGATCTGGGCATCGTCTGTGGTCTTGACTTCCTCTGTCCGCGACTTTTCATAAGCGTTCATAAGTGCTTCTTTATAAAAAACTTGGGGTGTCTGTACGGCGACCAGGTTAGCCCTGTTTGGGGTCGTCTCCACCATCTTCTGGGCGTTGATGACTTTTATCGTGTCTTTGACCGGAACTACACAGATTACGCCATCTGCATTTGAATTTGCTAAGGCTTCCAAGGTCCTATCCACCACCTCTTTCGTGATAAAGGGCCTTGCCCCGTCGTGGTAGAGGACGGTGGTCGTCTGTTTGGGCATGGCCTGCAAGCCTTGCCACGTGGAATCTTCCCTAGTCTCTCCGCCGTAGGTGGTCGTGTAGGCTTCCTTGGATTTAAAAACTTGAGGCAGAATCTCGCCAGCAATCTCTTCTTCATCTTCTGGCCGGATGACGATGACGAAGTGGTCGATGCAACCTACACCTTGCAAAGCTTGCAAGGTGTGCTCCAACAAGGTCTTCCCTTGAAGGTGGAGCAACATTTTATTCTGATCGCCCCCCATTCGACTGCCTCTACCTGCTGCAGAAACAACCGCAGTAATATAAGGATTAACTTCCATTTTTTCCTCCGTGGATAATAACTTTACTGGAACAAATTTTACCCTAGTCAGCTTATCGTTAAAAATATTTATTGCCAAGCTAAAAATTATTTGCTAGTATTATCGTGTTAGCCGAGGTTAACGAGGATGGCCCTCATCTATATGTTCAAGGATACCCATCCCTCGATGTTAGCGATGGCTAACTACATAGTCCAATCTTAGAAAGTAGGATAACCCATGAAAAACTTACATATCAAGTCCATCGCCCCTCTATTTTTAGCCTTGCTCCTCGTTCTGACCGCTTGTGGTCAGGAGTCGGGTACGTCTGCAGAACCAATGGAAAGCACTGCCGAATCTACTCAAGATACCAGCGAAAGTGAAGAAGCTACTGAAGGTACCGTAACAATCAATGACCTTCACGGAAGTCAAGAAGTTCCTGTCAACCCAGAACGCGTTGCTTCTTTGGATAACAGAACCTTTGAAACCCTAGAAGCTTGGGGCGTCGAACTGGTAGCTGCGCCAAAGGCTGTTATGACCAGCGAGAGCGCTTATTTCGCTGACGAGAATGTCGTCGATATCGGTAACCACCGTGAACCAAACTTTGAACTCTTAGTTGCTGCTGATCCGGAAGTTGTCATTATCGGTCAACGGTTTGCCAGCTTCTATGAAGACATCAAAGAGCTCTTACCGGAAGCAATCATCCTCGACTTTAACTTCGATGTTTCCGAGACGGCCGAGGAAACAGGCGTTAGCCTGGTGAATGGCCTGACGAATTCCACATTGGAGTTAGGAGAACTCTTCGATAAGAATGATGAAGCCCAGGCTCTAGTCGATGAACTTAACGCTTCCATCGATCAAGTTAAGGAAGCCTACAACGGTGAAGATACCGTGATGGCAACGGTAGTTTCCGGCGGACAGATCGGCTATTCAGCTCCTAGCCACGGCCGTGTATGGGGTCCCCTCTTTGAAATCTTTGACTGGACGCCTTCTCTTGATGTGAATGCATCATCCTCTAACCATCAAGGAGACGATATTTCTCTGGAAGCGATAGCCGAAAGCAATCCGGACTGGCTCTTAGTCCTCGACCGTGATGGCGCAACCACTTCCAACGAGGAGTCCCTTCCCGCTCAGGACGTCATTGAAAATTCAGCTACCTTGCAGAATGCCACAGCGCTCACCGAAGGACAGGTTGTCTACGCCCCAACGGACACCTACGTCAACGAGTCCATTCAAACGTTTATTGACCTCTTCGAGACCCTTGCTAACGCATTCTCAGGCCAATAAGACTTAGTTAGGTTACCTATGCGGATCAAACCTGAACACTATCAAGAAAAAAGGAGAGAGCACGCTGCTCTCTCCTTACATAAGAAAAAACAAAAAGAAAAAGTTTTGTTCCTATTAACCTTGGCGGCAACTGTCCTACTTGCGTTGGTTTCCCTCTTTGTGGGTGCATACAACATTGTGGATAGTGACCACGGTTGGGATATCTTTTTGATCAGTCGTATTCCCCGGACCTTGGCCTTGATGTTAGCCGGCACGGCGATGTCAATTTCGGGACTTGTCATGCAACTCGTAACCCAAAACCGCTTCGTCGAGCCATCGACAACGGGAACGACG
>CAYMYX010000030.1:0-9337 GCA_964394795.1 uncultured Peptoniphilaceae bacterium | reverse complement strand
CATGCAACTCGTAACCCAAAACCGCTTCGTCGAGCCATCGACAACGGGAACGACGGAGTGGGCGGGTTTGGGACTTCTTTTTGTGTACGTCCTCTTGCCATCGCCTAGTTTGGTGGCTCGGATGACCGGGGCAATCCTCTTTTCCTTCGTCGGTACCCTCTTCTTTTTCTATATGCTGCAACGAGTTCGACTGAAATCTTCCCTTATCGTGCCCATCATTGGAATAATGATTGGGGCCATCGTCTCGGCCTTCTCCACCTTCCTTGGTCTCACTTTCGAGTTGACTCAAACAATCGAGGTGTGGTTCCAGGGGTCTTTCTCCACTATCGAGCAAGGGCGTTACGAGTATCTCTGGATTGTCGTTACGACAACGGCAGCCATCTACGTGTTCGCTGACCGACTGACGGTCGCAGGATTGGGCAGAGATATCGCTACTAACTTAGGCCTCAACTACCAACAGCTGATATTTATCGCCAACGCGCTGATCTCCGTGGCAGTCGGTGTTGTATCCGCCGTAATAGGAAACCTTCCCTTCCTTGGGCTTATCGTACCTAACATCGTCTCCATGATTCGCGGCGACGATTTGAAGTCAAACTTACCTTGGGTCGCCCTATTGGGCATGTCAACCATGCTGATCTGCGATATCTTTGCTCGAATTATCATTGCACCTTTTGAACTTCCGGTATCTCTTATCCTTGGTACGCTAGGCTCCTTTGTGTTCGCATTCATTCTATTGAAGCAAAGGAGGCCGGCATGACCAATCCACAAGGGCAACAGTCTCTATCTGTTAATCGAGACTTTACAACGACTACCTTCCGCAACAAGGAAGAGATGAAAAGATATTGGATACTTATCATCTTGTTTGCTGTCGCGTCGCTGTTGGCCATCTTTGGCTTACTCGTCTACAACAATCCAGTACCTATCGATTCGCCTTCCTTCCCTATGGTCGCTCAACGGAGACTAAATGGCGTCATCGCTATGCTGATTGCCGCTACCTGTCAGAGTTTGAGCACGGTCGCTTTTCAAACCGTGACTAGAAATAGGGTTATTACCCCCTCCTTGCTAGGATTCGAAGCGGTCTACTCCACAGTCCAAACTGCATTCATCTTTTTTGCTGGAACCGCCGGTCTCTTGAGCCTAACCGGAAACTTGGCTTTCATTGCCCAAGTGGCCATCATGGTCCTCGTCTGTGTGCTCCTCTATGGTAGCTTGTTGAAAAACCGGAAGGGCGACTTACAGTTGATGCTTCTCCTTGGTATTATCTTGGGTCAAGGACTCAGAGCACTATCCTCCTTCATGAGGCGGATGCTATCTCCTTCCGAGTTTGATATCCTGCAAGCTAGGCTGTTTGGTTCGGTCAATAATGCCGAGTCCGAGTACTTTATCATCGCTGTTCCTCTCGTCCTCGTAACCGCCTTCCTCTTACTGCGGGAAGCCAAAGTGTTGAACATTGTCGCATTAGGTAGCGATGTCGCCACCAACTTAGGCGTCGACTACCAAAAGAGAATAAAGAGAACCCTTACCTATGTGGCCATCCTCATGGCCGTATCCACCGCTTTAATTGGTCCGATTACCTTCTTCGGTTTCTTGGTATCCATCTTCGCTTACCAGCTGACACCGACGTATGATAATAGGTATATCTTCCCTATGGCCCTCTTATTGGGCTTCCTCGTCCTCACCGGTTCCTACTTTTTGATGAACCATGTCTTCAACGCCCAAGGCGTCGTATCCATCATCATTGAGCTTGTTGGCGGCTTAGCCTTCCTCGCGATGATTTTTAGAAAAGGTGAATTATGATTTCCATAAAAAATCTAGAAAAAAGTTATGGCAGCGAGGTCCAAATCGGACCCCTGAATTTGGATATCCCTGCTTGCGGCGTCACTTCCCTGATCGGTCCCAACGGTGCAGGGAAGTCCACCATGCTCCTCATGATCGGCCGCCTCCTGGAAATGGATGCGGGCAGCGTCAGTGTGGCCGGTTTGGATGTTTCTGAGGCTGACTCGACGAGTTTAGCCAAGGAGATGGCCATCCTCCGTCAAGAAAACCACTTCGTCACCAAGTTGACCATCCGTCAGCTGGTTGGTTTCGGCCGCTACCCCTATAGCAATGGGAATCTGACGGCGGAAGACGAGGAAATTATTTCAAAGTATATCAACTTCCTCGGTTTGAAAGACCTTGAACACCGTTACTTGGATGAACTTTCAGGAGGCCAACGGCAAAGAGCGTATGTGGCCATGGTCCTCTGTCAGGAAACCGATCACGTTCTCTTGGACGAACCCCTCAATAACCTGGATGTGTCCAGATCCGTACAAATGATGAAGCACCTGCGGGAAGCTGCAGACCACTTCAACCGTACCATCATCACCGTTATGCACGACATCAACTTTGCCGCCCAGTACTCGGACCACATCTGCGCCATGAAAGACGGACAGATTGTGGCTTTCGGAAAGCCGGATCAGATTATGGATGGCCCCCTTTTGAGTTCCATCTTTGATACGGACATTAATATTGTCGAGACAGATAAGGGGAAGTTGGCGGTTTATTAGAGCAGTTAGGACGTTTAGTCGACCAAGTCGCTGAGCAAGTAAGCCTGCAAAAGTTTTTCCGTATGGTCAATCGACTTGCTATGAGTGCGCTCGTAGGCATGGCTCGACTCGATACCTGCCCCAAAGAGGGCATGTTTTACATCAACCCCAGCGTGTAACGCTGCCGAAGCATCGGACCCGTAGAATGGATAGATATCCAGACGGTAGTCGATGCTTTTTTCTTTGGCTAATGCAATCAGGTGCTTGCGGAAACCGTAGTGGTATGGACCTGTGGAATCCTTGGCGCAAATAGAAACAGTGTATTCATCGGATTGTTGACCGTCGCCCAAGGCGCCCATGTCGACCGCTAAATATTCCACAACCTCGCTAGGAATGTTGGAGTTCGCACCATAACCGATCTCCTCATTGTTGGAGAAGTAGAAGTAGCTGGTTACGGGTAATTCGGTTTCATCTTCTTTAAGTTTCTTAAGCGTGGCAAGCAAGATGCCGGCGCTGGCCTTATCGTCTAAGTGTCTCGACTTGACGAAGCCCGATTCGGTGACCACAGTCTTTGGATTGATGCTAATGAAGTCGCCAACGGAAATGCCCAGCTTCTCTGTGTCCTCCTTGGACTTCACCTCTTCATCCAAGCGGATCTCCATGTTGTCCTGGTTCCGTTCAGCAGTCGCTGCATCCTTGTAGACGTGGTTGCTGGTTTGATGCATCAGGATGGTCCCCGTGAAGGTCTTATCCTCGCTATGAATCAGGCAGTTTTCCCCCTCGATGACGTTGAAGGGGTATCCTCCGATTTTCTCCAACTTGAGGCGACCGTCGTCTTTTATGGCCCGGACCATGGCCCCCAAAGTGTCCACATGGGCGGTTATCATTCGCGCCTGGTCGCTAGTCTTTCCTTCCACTTTCACCATCAGGCCGCCTTTGTTAGTGGTTAGGCTCTCGTAACCCAGCCCTTCCACGGTCTCTTTGAGGTAATCCATCACTTCCTTGGTGTAACCGGTGGGTGATGGTATCGACGTCAGTTTGACAATGTAATCTATGGTTTTCATGCTTCCTCCTAAATTTCAATCTATGTCCATGATACAAGACATTTTTCCAAACGAAAAGGGCTGTTGCGGGCAGGTTTTCGCCCCAACAGCCCTTCGTTATTGTTCAATCAGGTGGTGGAAACCGGAATCAGGACCCAGATCCCCCCGGCCTTCAGCCTTCTCTCCTTTGTCTCATCCTTCGCCTTCTCAATCAGGTCTTTGTCTTCCATCGTCCGAATTGCAGCGAGTGCCATCCCTTGAGCCGCCAACCTCATCCCCTTGAAACCGATTGGCGATAAGGACTGGGCCGTAGTTTGCCACGTATGCGCCACATTCCCTAAGCAGGCCGTCGCCGTCAAAAGCGTCACCGTTGGACACACATAGGAAACATCCCCCACATCCGTTGACCCCGAGGAATACTTTACCGGGCCATACTCCAAAGGCTGAATCTCATCATCCAATGGTTTTGCAAACTTCTCCTCTACCCGGTCCATCCCATACAGTCCCATCATCTGCACCTTTGCTTGCTCTTGGGTCTCCCCGTCATAAGAGGTCAGAAACTCCTTCGCCAGTGTATAATCTTCCTCGGTCCACTCCGGTGGGCCTAATTCTTCTAGCGCCCTCTGGGCGATCGGCCATAAAGTCCGACTGCTCTGGTAATCCGCAAAGGCATACTTTCGCTCGAAGCTCAGTTCCGTTTCCGTCATCAGGGCCGCCCCTCTCGCCACATTCTTAATCCGTTCATACAGCTTCATCATATCCCCAAGTTTAGGCGACCTGACCTCGTAACGAATTGTCGCCTCCTGAGGAACCACATTTGGCGCCGTTCCCCCCGCATTCATATAGGCATAGTGGATTCTTTCCTGGTCCTGTATATGTTCCCGCAAATAATTGGATCCCACGTTCATCAGCTCGCAAGCATCGAGACCCGACCTCCCCAACCAAGGGCTGGACCCCGCATGGGCGCTCTTCCCCGTAAAGGTAAAATCCGCAGCCAAAATCGCCGAACTGTTCTCCACCTGAACCCGATTCTCGCTGGAAGGGTGCCACGTATACACAAAATCCAACTCATCGAAGAGTCCGGCCTTGGCCATGTAAGTCTTCCCACCGGCCCCTTCCTCACCAGGACAGCCAAACAGGTAGACCGTACCAGCCTTCCCCGTCTCCTCAAGATAAGCCTGGACTGCCAAGCTGGCAGCAACACAGCCGACGCCAATCAGATTGTGGCCACACCCATGACCTGGGGCCATCCCCTCTACCGCCCTCTTCTCACTCACCCCAGCTTGCTGGCTCAACATATCCAAGGCATCGTACTCGGCGAGAAAGCCGAAGTAAGGTCGACCCGACCCATAGGAAGCAACAAAGGCCGTCGGTAAGTCAGCCACCCCCTCCTCAATCGCAAACCCCCGCGTCTCCAAAGCTCCCTGCAGAACCTCCACCGACTCCACCTCCTCAAAAGGAAGCTCCGCCAGTGCCCAAATCTTTCCAGCCATCTCTTCAAATTCACCAAAATGCTCATCAATAAACTCGCGTACAAAGCGCAAATCTTCCATTTTCCACTCTTTCTATAAGACTTTGCTTAGAAAAGCTTGCAGTCTGGGGTTCTCCGACGTCTCAAATATTTCTTCTGGCGTCCCAATCTCGCTGATCCGCCCATCGTCCATAAAGATGACTCGATCCGAAATCTCCTTCGCGAAGGCCATCTCATGGCTCACAATCACTATCGTCATCCCTTGCTTAGCCAAGTCGCGAATAACATCCAGCACATCGTTGACCATCTCCGGATCCAATGCCGATGTAGGCTCGTCAAAGAGCATAATCGCCGGGTTCATGGCCAGTGCCCGCAGGATAGCCACCCTTTGCTGTTGCCCGCCCGAAAGCTTCCTCGGATACTCATCCTTCTTGTCGACGAGGCCGACTCGTTCTAGGAGGGATATGGCCCGCTTCTCCGCCTCTTTCTTCTCCACCTTCATTTCGAGTATGGGGGCCATGGTGATGTTTCCCATCACCGTATAATGGGGAAAGAGGTTGAAGTCTTGGAATACCAATCCGATTTGCTGGTGGATTTCTTCCAGGCCATAATCATCCTCCATCAAATTCAAATCCTTGAAGTAGATGGTTCCAGCGGTTGGGATTTCCAATAAGTTCAAACACCGAAGCAAGGTCGATTTCCCTGACCCCGATGCCCCAATGATGGACACAACCTCGCCCTCAACGATCTCCAAATCTATCCCTTTCAGTACCTTAAGATCACCGAAGCACTTCTCCAATTTTTTCGTTTTCAATATAGTTTTAGCGGTCATAGACAGCCAACCTCCTCTCCACAAAGCCGAAACCTTGGTTGAAGATTGCGGTCAATGCCAAGTAAATCAAGCCGGAGATGGCTAAAGCCGGAATCGGCAAGAAAGTTGCCGTCTGCACGGTCTTATACGAAGTGGTGAGTTCGGCAACAAAGAAAACCGACGCCAAAGATGTCTGCTTCAAGATCGACACGTACTGGTTGCCCATTGCCGGTAAGCTGTTCTTTATCGCTTGAGGAAACACAATCCTCCCAAAGATATTCCGTTTGGATAGACCCAAACTCTTGGCTGCCTCCACCTGTCCCGAAGGCACCGCATTGATGCCTCCCCGAACGATTTCCGCGATATAGGCCGAGGCGTTAATGATCAAGGCGATGAGGATGGTTTGTTGGTCCGTCAACTCAAAGGGAATCAGGTCTGGCAAAAAGAGCCAAAAGAAATATAATTGTAAAAGTATAGGCGTTCCCCTTAGCAACCACAGGTAAAAGCGCGCAAACAAGGCGAACAGAATGACTTGAGACCATCGCATTAGGGCAATGACCACGCCCAAAATGGAAGCGCCAACGATGGTCAGCAAGGTCAACACAATCGTTCCGACCAGCCCCTCCATATACACCCCGCCATAGCTTTCCCATATGGCCACGATTTGATCTAACATATCTCCCTCTTTCTACCAAACTCGCCTAATCCAACCCCAAATCCTTCGCCTGAATAACCGCCTCGTCATACCATTTTGTAAGCAAGCCCTTCTTCTCCGCTTCCAAGATTCGTTCGTTCACATAGGCAGTAAGTTCATCTTCTCCCTTGCGAATCCCTATCCGTTGCCCAGCCGTTTTCTCGTCCTGGAAGAACCTAAAATCTTCGACAATCATCAGGTCGCTGTCCGGGTTCGCTTCGATATATAGCGTCGCAGTACCAATCGGTATTGCTGCCGCATCAGCCTTACCCTCCGAAACTGAGAGGAATGTATCGTTCGTCGACGACACCCGCTTCTCCTCTGCCACTTTGGGAACTTGCTCTTCGACAAACATCTGCTGGAGAGACCCGCTTTGATAAACAATCGTCTTATCCGCAAGATCCTCCACTCCTTTGATTTCCTCGGCGTCCTCTTTGCGAATTATCAGGCCATGCCCCGGACTATCACTCCGTATGTAAAAACCGGTGGACATGTTCATCGCCTCAATCCTAGCCGGCGTATACGCCAAAGCCGAAATCGCCAGGTCATACTTCCCGGTTGATATCCCACTCAGCACCGCATCAAACTCCAACGGCACAATCCGGAGCTCCACCCCCAAATCTTGGGCAATGAACTTTGCCAACTCCATCTCCGCCCCCACATACTTCTCCTGCCCCTCTTTTCTCGAATCGATAAACTCATAGGGCGCAAAGTAAGGTTCCGTGACCACTTCGATGTAGCCCCGCTGACGGATCGCTTCAAGTCGGTTACCCGCAACACCAGTACCCTCCTCGCTGCTTTCCTCGGAAGCAAGGACCTCAGCCTCCGCAACCGACCCCGAATTATTCATCCAAGCAAACAGAATAAACAGCCCCAACACCACAAAGAACAGAATATTCTTATTCCTTATCTGTCTTCTTTCTCTGGCCATGCCCCCTCCTTCACATCCCATAAAAAAACTCGTCCTCTTGCTATGCAAAAGGACGAGTCAACCTCGTGGTCCCACCTTCTTTCGTTAGCAGCTCGCGCTGCCAACCTCAGGGAGTATTCCTACTCCTACGCGATAACGGGCGTAACCGTCCCCCACTACTACCTTCGCAAGGACTCTCCGGGATGTGTTCATCGGAATTTAGCTTATGTCTTCTCAGCAAGTGACACTCTCTGTTAGCCAACCGCCCGATTACTCGTTCCCATCATCAATTTCTTCGTGACGCTTTATCTTAGTGTCGTAATGAAGTCGATAAGGGTAATCTATCATATCTTTTTACTCTTGTAAAGCTTTATTGGTTGGAATTTTGCTGAGCGTATTTGCCTTTATCCTCTAATTTCTACTCTTCTTTCAACTGATCTAACGTCTCCTGATATAACTCAAAGGCTTTCTCATTGAAGCAAACAAAGATTACCTCTTCTATCCCTTCGAAACCTTCCTCTTCCAGCTTCTCTTTCACAGTATCCACCGCAATAGGCACAGCCTCTTCCAAAGGATAACCGTATACGCCCGTCGAAATGGAAGGATAGGCAATCGTCTTTAGGCCGTTCTCCTTGGCCAACTCCAACGACGTGCTATAACAGGATGCGAGCAACGCCGCCTGACCCTCTTTCCCCTTCTTAAATACCGGTCCAGCGGTGTGGATAATATACTTTGCCGGTAACTTGTAGCCTTCAGTTATCTTGGATTGTCCCGTTTCCACGCCATTTAACGTTCGCGTCTTTTCCAAAAGTTCAGGACCTGCTGCACGGTGGATGGCCCCATCTACTCCTCCACCTCCCAGCAAAGATGTGTTTGCTGCATTGACAATGGCATCGACTTCTAATGTGGTGATGTCTGCTTGGATTACCTTCATTTTTTCTATAGTTGTCATGGTGCACCTCCTAAAAAGTTCTACATGTTTATTTATCTTATTTAGAAATTATCGACGAGCTTGGATACTGTAATTTTATGTACCCCTTATGTTTAGAAAATTATAAATCCATTATCGTCTATATTCGTAACTTATAAATTCAAAGAAACACTCATTAGAATAACAAAAGTGAAAACAAGTACTAACTCTGTCCCTACCCACGATTGCTTGATTAACTAACGCTAATATAAAATCTCTAGAATAAAAAAGCAATCGGACGTTACTCCAACTGCTTAATTATCACTTATAGTATTTCATGTATATATAGTTGCGTTTTGGATTTCCTTAATCATCATCATTAATATAGTTTATTTTTTGGATTTCCAAAATAGTCTTTTCATAAAATTCAGAATATCTCTTCCAGTTTCAGTTGTCTCATGATATCTATCCTTTTGCCCATCATCCCAATCCCTTTCATGATGTCGGTCAATACGTATGCCTGACTTATCATTTTTAAAAGTATATGTATCTCGTTCCTTTACACGATAAGTATCTTGTGAATCAAACGTTTTATAACTATTTTTAAATGTTTTTGATGTTCCATCAAGTTTTTTACGATTCTTAACTATATTTTCTAACTCTTCAATCTCATGGTCCTTATAACGTCCATTTCCTAAATTAATATGTTTGCTCAATTTTTCTTTTCTTGCTTTTTTTCTTTTCGATCCATATTCTTTTCCTCCATAAGAAATTATAATCGCACTTTTCTTCATTATCCGGTTCAACTTAATTACTATTATACTATTTGACATTCCATAGGTACTAATTTAAATTCGTAAACTTAATTTTTTATTTCTCAACAAAAAAAGAGTTCGCCTAAGCGAACTCTCATTTCTATTGCGGGGGTAGGATTCGAACCTACGGCCTCCGGGTTATGAGCCCGACGAGATAC
>CAYMYX010000029.1:0-18847 GCA_964394795.1 uncultured Peptoniphilaceae bacterium | reverse complement strand
TTATCCAAGATTATTTTCTATAATGCATTTTTACATAATCTGTAATTATGTATTATTCCTCTTTCATTAATCTAAAAATCAAAAGCCAGGGACAATATCTCATCCCTGGCATATACTCGACTTCTTACTTCCTGTTCAACTCCTCATCAAAGCCCTCTTCCAGGGCAAGCATAAAATCAACCAACACATCATTTTGAAATAGAAATCCCTGGTCAGTGAGCCAGATAGCTTCACTATCCCAAGCCACTCTTCCCTCATCCCTCTCTTTAAGGAAGAATTCTTTAGCAGCTTCCAGTATATCCAGCCCATTCTTCTCGCGAAACGCAGCAAGATTAATTCCCCGCTTTTTTCGCAATCCCATCATCACCTGCTCGAAGAGGTCGTCCCTTTTCGTCCGTTCTTCACGAACCCAAGTTTTTTCACCATCAGCAACGAGGGCCATATACCTCATCAACGAAGTCGTCACCTTATACCGCTCTCCACCCAGATAAGAACTGGCGCCCAAGCCAACGCCCCAATAGTCCTGATTGGACCAGTACTTGAGGTTGTGGACCGACTCCCTGCCCTCTAAAGCAAAATTGGAATTTTCATATTGCCTATAACCCAGCTCTTTCAGCCGCGACTGAATCAGCTCAAAAAACGAAACTTCCAAATCTTCCGCCAAAGGCTCAACCATCCCCTGTTCAATCTGGTGATGAAGCAACGTCCTCTCCTCGATAATGAGGGAGTACCAGGAGACATGGCCCGGTTTGAGTTTTTCGATCCAAGCCAAGTCTTCCAAGATATCTGCTTCGGTTTGACCGGGGATGGCATGAATCAGATCGAAGTTGATGTTATCGATGCCCTGCGACCGAAGGAGGTCAACGTCGCGAACAACGTCGACCGGCTTGTGGGTCCTGAGGCAAAAGTCCAACAAGTCCTGGTTCATGGACTGGATGCCTAGAGAAACTCGATTAATTCCAACTTGGCGAAAAGCCTCCACCTTGCCGCCATCGAGAGTGGCTGGATTGGCTTCAATAGTCACCTCGCAAGAAGGGGCGAAAACGACAGCGTCGGCCAAGGCGGTAAAAATCCGCTTCAACTGATCAGGGTTTAGGAGACTTGGTGTACCTCCGCCTAAAAACACCGAGTTGACTTCATAGGCGTCGAGCCGGCGCCTAGCACTATCCAAACGGATATCTTCAACCAAAGCCTGAACATAAGGCTCATGGTGTTTCTCCGCATGGGGAAAAGTCAGAAAATCGCAGTAGTTGCAACGCTCCACACAAAAAGGGAGGTGGATATAGATTCCTAATGGTTTCTTCATCCTAACCTCCCCTCAATTCGTTATATTAGTCACCCTCGTCGTAGCGGAGGACGGACAGGAAAGCGTCCTGAGGAATGGAGACGTTGCCGACTTGGCGCATTCTCTTCTTTCCTTCCTTCTGCTTCTCTAAGAGTTTCTTCTTTCTGGAAATATCGCCACCGTAGCACTTGGCCAAAACGTCTTTTCGCATAGCTGAGACCGTTTCGCGGGCAATGATTTTGGACCCGATGGCTGCCTGAATGGGGACAGCAAACTGGTGGCGGGGAATTTCCTTCTTTAAGCTTTCGCAAATCTTGCGGCCTCGCTCGTAGGCGGAATCCTTGTGGACGATAAGAGCAAGAGCGTCTACGCTTTCGCCGTGGACGAGAATTTCAAGCTTGACCAGGTCGGATCGTTGGTAGCCGATCAGCTCGTAGTCAAAGCTGGCATAGCCTCGGGTCTTAGACTTCAAGGCATCGAAGAAATCGTAAATAATCTCGTTCAGAGGAATCTCGTAGATGACGCTGACTCGGTTCTCGTCCAGGTACTGCATGTCCTTGTAGTCGCCCCGGCGCTGTTGGCAAAGTTCCATGATAGTCCCAATGTAATCTTTGGGGGTCATGATCGTTGCCCGAACGACTGGCTCTTCAACGAAGTCGATTTCCGTTGGATCGGGGAAGTCGGCGGGATTCTGCACGTCGAGGATGCTGCCGTCATGCATATGAATGTTATAGATAACCGATGGTGCCGTGGCAATGATATCCAAGTCGAACTCTCGGCTGAGGCGCTCCTCAATGATTTCCATGTGGAGCATGCCGAGGAAACCGCACCGGTAACCAAAGCCTAAAGCGACGGAGTTTTCTTTTTCGTAGACGAGGGCGGCATCGTTAATCTGAAGTTTTTCAAGGGCTTCGCGGACACCATTGACGCTCTCCCCTTCTGCGGGATAGATGCCGGCGTAAACCATCGGGACGACCTTCTTGTAACCGGGAAGTGGCGCATCCGCTGGACGGTCGGGATTGGTGATGGTGTCGCCGACTTGGGCATCGCCTATGGTCTTGATAGAACAGACGACAAAGCCGACATCGCCTGTGGCGAGCAGATCGGCGGAAACCGCGCCTTGGGCGGTGTAACCAACTTCGTCTACCTCGTAGACTTTACCGGTGGCCATCAGCTTGATTTCATCACCGGGCTTAATTTGCCCATCGACGATGCGGACGTACATGACGACGCCCTTATAACTGTCGTAGTAAGAGTCGAAGATGAGGGCTTTTAACGGCCCACCCTCGTTCCCTTGAGGCGCCGGTACATTATTCACAATATCTTCTAATACATCTACAATATTGATGCCGTCCTTAGCAGAAATCAGAGGAATGTCTTCGGTATCAAAGCCGAGGATCTCCTCGATTTCGCCTTTGACTCGGGGGATATCTGCCGAAGGCAAGTCAATCTTATTGATGACGGGTCGGATTTCTAGGTCTTGGTCCATGGCCAGGTAGGTGTTGGCCAACGTTTGTGCTTCGACGCCTTGGGTGGAGTCGACGATGAGGATGGCCCCCTCGCAGGCGGCTAGGCTCCGGCTGACTTCGTAGTTGAAGTCGACATGGCCCGGTGTGTCGATTAAATTGAGCTTGTAAATTTGACCGTCCTTCGCCTCGTAAAGGAGACGGACAGCCTTCAGTTTGATAGTGATGCCCCGCTCCCGCTCCAAGTCCATGGAGTCTAGAAGTTGCTCACGCATTTCCCGCTTGGTGACGGCGCCGGTATACTCGATCAGGCGGTCGGCCAAGGTGGATTTGCCGTGGTCAATGTGGGCAATAATTGAAAAATTTCGTATAAGTTCTTGATTATTACTCATCTTTACTCCTATATGCCCCCGAGGTCGCTCCAGGGGTAGAATCTAAAAAAGGCGCGCCCGACGATGCTGTCGAAGGCAATGGGGCCGAAAATTCGGCTGTCCCGGCTGGCGCCTTCCATGCGATTGTCGCCGAGGACGAAAACCTCACCTTCACCGACGTACCACTCGGTGGTCAGCAAGGTGTGGGTGTAGGCGGTGTTGATATAGGGCTCTTCGAGGCGCTCACCGTTGATGTAGACGAGGCCGTCTTTGATCTGCACGTATTCGTGGGGAAAGGCGATGACCCTTTTAATGTAGTCTTCCTTGTTGGCGTCCGGTGCGTGGAAAACGATGATGTCCCCTCGACTCAAGCCTTCGCCGTCGACCCCCAGCTTCCAGACGAAAAGCTGGTCATTGTTATGTAGGGTATCCTCCATGGACCGACCCTTGACCGTCGTCGCACTAAACACAAACTGAGTCAAAAGAAAGGCGATAACAATTGCTCCGAGTATCGTCTTCACCCAGTCCAAGAGCTCCATGCTCTTCCCACCGGGCTCCATGATGTTTTTTTGTGATGAAGCTTTCATGTTGACTCCTTAGATGCCCCCGATTCGATTCAAGGGCCATATGCGAAAACGCACAACGCCCAAAATATCGCTTGACCGTATCGGGCCAAACAGGCGGCTATCATTGCTCATTCCGTGTCCCCGGTTGTCGCCAAGGACGAAGTACTCGTTGGCACCTAACTGCCAAGATGACTGAAGGTAACTGTCTATCAGGGGTTCCTTCAGATAATATTCTCGTAACCACAGCCCATCGATATAGATTAGGCCGTCTTTTATCTCCACCTTCTCACCGGGCAACCCGATGATCCGTTTGACGAAGTGTTCCTCGTTGGTCACCGCTTGAGCAGACAACCTTGCCAAAGGCGGATCCAAAATGATGATGTCCATCCGCTCGTAACTCGAGGTGTAGGTGGGCAGTTTGCTGACATAGAGGACGTCTCCATCCAACAAAGTCGGCTCCATAGATTGGCCTTGGACGGTGGTCGCTCCACCTACCAAGCCTCGGAAAAGTAAGGCAACAATGATGGCCAAAAGTATGGGCACCACCCATTCCTTCAGCGACTTAAAAAAAGCCTTGTTGCTATCGCTGCTGATTTCAGCCTCTTCCTTGTCTTTTACTTCAACGACAGAATCTTGGGTTTCGTCCTCATCCTTCTGATTCAACAGGCGTCTCGCTTTTCTTTTCCTTCTCTCAAAGCGGTCTTTTTCTTCGGCTGTAATCTTTTCAGTTGTGTTATTATCAACCTTTTTCACATGTACTCCTAACCTCTTTGAAAGCCATTAAACTAAGCCTTAGTATAACATATTCGATATAGAACCATTAAAAAACTGCCATCCTACGGATGACAGCTTATTGGCTTATACTCGAAATAATTAATTTGCTGATAAAGCGTTTAATCTCTTATGAAGTCGACTTACTTTACGACTTGCCGCATTCTTAGAAACAGCACTCGAGAGGGCAGCTTTTTTGAGTTTCTTATCGATAACTTTTAGCAATTCATTTGCCTCGTTAGCGTCATTCGCCTCAATAGCTTGATCAAACTTCTTGATGTAAGTTTTAACTTCGGTCTTCTTGCTTTTATTCTTTAAGCGATTACGCTCTGCAACTTGAATTCTTTTCTTCGCTGATTTAATATTTGCCATTCTCTCACCTCCTCGCGTGATACCGAAATAGTATATCATAATTTTTTAAGGGCTGCAAACCGTTTTTCTCGTTTTCTCTTTGCCTATTTCGCGACACTTGCTTCCACCAGAAAACGCTCAACCATGAGGTTGAAATCCGTGTTCACCGTCCGGTTCTTTCGGTGGATTTCAAAGAGCTGGTCATAGTTTTCCAGAAGTTCCTTCATGGAAAACCGACCGATGTGCCCCCTCAGCTTCTTGTATTCGTAGGGAGAAAGTTTCAGCCTCTTCTGGCCATCCCGATCCGGTATCTTCTTATCCGCGATTGCCTTCACGCCGATGAGGTTTCTAAACTGGCGAACAATCATGAAGAAGACTTGCTGCTCATTCTGCCCCAAAGCAACAAAGCCTCGGTACAACTTTAGGCAAGTCGCTGCATCGCGATTGCTGATGGCATCCATCAGGCGGAAGATATCGTCTTCTATGTCTCGAACGATGACTCCCCTCGCTGCTTCCAGGCTAACACGACCTCGAAGTTCCGTCCCCTTCACTTGGTCCAACATGTTAGCCACATCGTAAAGGGTGGCGTCGGACTTTTGGTCCAGATAGTCAGAAGCGCGGATAATCTCCTCAACGACGGCCTTCTCTACCTGCAACTTGCTTCGCTGGAAGTTTTTAACTATAAAGTTCTCGAGCTCGTGGGGACCTAGTCTAGTCAACTCGACACGTTCCAAGTAGACCTGCATGTCCTTGAAAATCTTTCCTTGGAAGGGCTTCTCCCCCATGAAACTGATAAAGAGCAAGGTCGAAGGATTAGGCTTCGCTAAATAGCCCTGTAAAGCTTCCAACTCTTCCTCGTATTTTTTCACCTGGTCTTTTTCAAGGGGGACATCTTCCAAGACTACGACCCTTCGGTCGGCCATCATGGGCATCGTCTCCAAGGCATTCTCCAACTCCTGACGGTTAATTTCCTTGAAGTTCATGTGGTCATAATTAAAATCCCTAAGCCCTTCCCCGACGATATCCGAGAGGATGACCTTCTTCATCGACTCCCATAGAAAAGGCTCGGTAACTAAGCAAAGGTAGGCGCCGTTGACTAAACCCTTATCTAATTGTTGTATCCAAGCTGAATATTTCATGGAGGCTCCTTCCCTTTTGATTTACCTTGTCTGTCTATTATAGAACAAAAGGTGGTCGGGTGCAGGTGCTTTCGGTTATGAGGGCCATGGTGGGAACGGATACATGGCCCCCAAGAAAAAAAGAGGCGACCTCTCGGCCACCTCTTGATATTACCTAAAACCTAAAAACCGTAGTCATTAAATTGTTGTCGAATTGCATTATTAATCATCGAATTGATGATTAGCTCGTACAAGATGAACCCGAGGAGCGTTGCTGCTGCCAATAATCCAACATGGATTAGGATAAACTTCATCACCGCTTGGTCCAAGCCACCCTGTTGGTTTCTTGCGCCGCTTTGTTGCATCAAGTCGAAGTCTGCTGTGAGCATGAAGAAATCGAAGACGGCTGCGAGAAGGATAATTAGAATTCTGCTTGCCCATGTGAAGTTTCCTAACAGCAAAGTGAGCAGGTAGACGACAAGCACGTGCAGCGTCGTATAAACCAACGTTCTTTGAAGGTCTCTTCGTACACCTAGGATCGCTTCTGCGACCTTAAAGGCGGCGAAGGTAAGGCCGAACATGATAATTTGGCCGATAAAGGTGTAGAGAATCGCTGTTCCCCAAAATTCGGAACGATTACCTAATAGGGTGAAGAGAAGGACGATAACTGCGAAACCTAGTGCTGCAAAAATTCCAATGTTCTTAATTGCTAATAATTTATGGAAGAGCCCACCAATCGAGCGACCCACATTGGCAACGAAGCCTGTTAAGCCGGCACCTTGAGGTCCCGGATAACCCTGGCCATATCCACCCTGATTATATCCTTGGTTGTAACCGCCCTGGTTGTAGCCTTGATTGTAGCCTTGATTTCCTTGATTTGGATAACCCTGATTGTAGCCGCCTTGGCCGTAACCGCCTGGTCCACCCTGTTGGCCATACTGGTTCTGATTACCGTAAGGTTGTTGGCCCTGCTGATAAGGATATCCGCCTTGTTGGCCATAGCCTTGCTGGTTACCTTGCTGCTGACCCTGTTGTTGACCTTGTTGCTGGTAAGGATTTTGTCCGTAAGGTTGTTGACCTTGTTGACCGTAGCCTTGGTCACCCTGTTGCTGGCCACCATATTGATTACCTTGGCCATACTGTTGGTTGCCCTGTTGCTGTCCGTATGGTGGTTGGTTCCCGTATTGGCCTTGGTTACCATACTGTTGTTGGTTGCCATATTGGCCTTGGTTTCCATATTGTTGTTGGTTGCCATATTGCTGGCTGCCACTTTGCTGTTGGCTGCCCTGTTGATTCTCATTCGTATATGGAGCTTGTCTACTTTCTTCGTGCTTGTAGGGGGTATCAGCACTTTCTGTCTGTTCTCCACTAGGCGTTGGTTGCTGGCTAGCTTGGCTAGTTTGGCCACCACCATAAGGAGAATCATTCGTCGCGCCTACCTGTTGGTCTGGGCTAGCACCAGCACTTTTCGCCTCTTGCTCCGCCTTATACTTCTCTGTCCAACCGGAATAAGAGTAACGGCCTTCATCTACTTCGCTAGAGCTGCTGTATCTCGAATCATTATTGGCATCCTTGCTGTCATAGCGATTTTGGTTTCTTTCGGAATCACTGTCATAACGAGTTTGCTTGTTATCATCCATATGTCTCTCCTCCTTATACGCAGATCGGCTAAGGCCGACTTTTCTATATAATACCACTAGTTTAGTAAAATTAACGACGTGGGCCATGATTTTACGTTTATTTTACCTAGGACTCCCCGACTTCCTTCCAATAAAAAAGCAGACGATACTTACTCACCTGCTTTCCATTTCACATCTTCAATTATTACTTACTGATTCTTCACATCCTGCCAAATCTGGTCATACACCTCGATGAAGTCCCCCGGATGGGAGTAAACTTCGAGATTCTCCAAAATTTCCGGTGGCGGATAGGAAACCTCCGAATAGCGGTAGTCATCGCTTAAGAGCTCCTGAGCCGCAGAGCTTGGGAGCGAGTAACCAACGTACTCGGCGTTCACCGAAGAATTCTCCGGATCCAACATGAAGTTAATGAAGAGTTCGGCATTCTCCTTGTTCTGGGCATTGGAAGGAATAGCAAAACAATCGAACCAGAGGTTGCTTCCCTCTTCTGGAATCGCATAGTCGAGGTTTTCGTTATCTAGAACGGCTTCTTGAGCGTCTCCCGAGAACATGACCGCAAGGGCAGCCTCGTCGTTCTTCATGATGTCCTTGATCTGGTCAACCAAGTAAGCATACACGATGGGATATTGGTCCATCAGGTCCTCTTTCACCAGATTGAGCTCTTCTTCGTTTCTTGAATTCAGAGAGTAGCCCCGACGAGCCAGAGCAACAGCCAAAGAGTCCCTAGAAGAGTCTAACATGATGACATTTCTGGCATAGTCTTCGTCCCAGAGGATATCCCAAGAGATGACCGGTTCATCCACCATCGTGGTGTTATAGACGATACCCAGCGTTCCCCAAAAGTAAGGAACCGAATATTCCTGGTCGGGGTCATAAGTGTGGTTGAGGTATTCTGCATCCACATATTCCAGATTGGGGATGTTGTCAAAGTTTAACTCTTGGACCATGCCCTCCTGAATCATCCGCTCCAGCATGTAGTCCGAAGGCGTAATCAAATCGTAATTGCTACCCCCGTTTTTCAGCTTGACGTAGAGGTCTTCGTTGGTGGTGAAGTTGGAGTAGATGACGGTTATGCCGGTCTCCTCTTCAAACTTGGTAATCAGGTCGGGGTCAATGTATTCACCCCAGTTGTAGATGTTGACGACCTTGCTCGCTGACTCCCCGTCTCCACCGCAGGCGGTGAGGCTGAACAGGAGAACAAGACCAAATATTAAACCAAGGAGTTTATTTTTCATTCTTTTCTCCTTTCACGCCGGTCATGACATTCATGAGGATCATGAGGATGAGCATGGCCCCAAACATGAGGGTAGACAGGGCGTTGATTTCCGGATTGATACCACGGCGGGCCATCGAGTAGACCATCGTCGACACCGTCTCTACCCCGTTGCCGGTGGTGAAGAAGGAGATGACGAAGTCATCTATAGACAGGGTGAAAGCCATCAACGCGCCGGAGATAATGCCCGTCTTAATCTGTGGTAAGACGACCAAGCGAAGGGTCTGCATGGGGGTTGCCCCAAGGTCCATCGCTGCCTCGGTGTAGGCCCTCGGCATCTGCCGCAATTTAGGTAAGACTGACAGGACGACGTAAGGCACGGTAAAGGCAATATGGGACAAGACCAGTGTCAGGTAACCGGAATCCAAAGTCAGCGTCCGATAGAGGACCATAAAGCCGACAGCGGCAACGATGTCCGGGTTGATGACTGGGATTTGGTTCAACGCTAAGATGACGCGGCGGCGGTTAGCACGGAATTCGTAAATCCCGATAGCCCCCAACGTCCCCAAAATGGTGGATACAATTGTCGCGATGGTTGCCACGGACAAGGTATTCTTCAAGGCCGACATAATCTCGTCATTTTGGAAGAGAGACTCGTACCAGTGGAGGGAGAAGCCATCCCATGACCCCCGTGTTCTTCCCTCATTGAAAGAGAAAACGATGAGGACGATGATAGGCGCGTACAAAAAGGCGTAGATGAGGAAAAGATAAATGCGTTTTAACCACTTAGACATTGTCTGCTCCTCCCATCGCTTGATCGACGCTTTCGACTAATTTTTCGGCTTTCGTTGGTCTCGCGACCTGGGCGTCTTCGTCCTTGGAAATAATCAGGGAGATGACAAGGAAGACCATCAGGATGACGGCCATCGCCGACCCATAGGACCAATTGCCCGTAACCGTAAATTGTTGTTCGATGATGTTACCAATCAGATTGGTTTTGTTGCCACCCAACAACATGGTGATTTCGAAGGTGGACAAAGCCGGTATGAAGACCATGGAGATGCCGGAAGCAACCCCAGGCAAGGATAACGGAAAAATAACTTTCGTAAAAGTCTGCACCTTGTTGGCCCCTAAATCTGCTGCCGCCTCGATCAAAGATTGGTCCATCTTTTCCAGTGCCGTATAGATGGGCAAGATCATGAAGGGGAGGAAGTTGTAGACCATACCCAAAATGACAGCGCCCTCGGTGTAGAGCATATCCATCTTGCTGAGGCCGATCGACTCCAAGAACTGGTTCAAGATACCGTTTCTCGACAGGATCGTAATCCAGGAATAGGTTCTTAAAAGGAAGTTCATCCACATGGGGATGACAACTAGCATCATGGCCGTTGGTTGAAAACGGGTCTTCATGCGAGACATGATGTAGGCTACGGGGTAGGCTAGTAGCAAGCACAGTATGGTGGCAATGCCAGCAATTCTAACCGACTTAAACAGCGTGATAAGGGAACTGGAGCTGAAGAAGCGTTGGAACTGGGCTAAGGACAGCTGGCCGTCCCCATCCTGAAAGGCGTAATAGATAATCATCAGGAGTGGGACAATGACGAAGATCGCCAACCAGACAAAATAGATAGAGCTGGTTTTTTTATAAGTCTTCATCGCCTTCAATTTCTCCCTTCCTCATAACATGAATGTTTTCTGGCTGGATGACGATGCCAATCGGTGACCCAATCTCGTGAGTCCTCGTGGATTGGCACAAATAGGTTTCGTCGCCGACCTGAATATTCATTTCGTAGTGGACACCCATGAAGAGGCTGGTCAAAATGGTTCCTTCCAACATCCCTTGGCCGGATGGAACGAGCTCGACATCCTCTGGGCGAATGACCACGTCCACCGCCTCATTGGGGTAAAAGTCGAAGTCGACACAGTCAAAGAGGTGGTTGGAGAAGGTGACCTTGTAGTCCTCGTGCATGATGCCTTCTAAGATATTGGATTCGCCGATAAAGTCCGCGACGAAGTCATTGATTGGTTCATTATAGATATTGATAGGTGTATCGATCTGCTGAACGATGCCTTCCTTCAAGACGACGATTCGGTCGCTCATGGTCAGCGCCTCTTCTTGATCGTGGGTAACGAAGATGAAGGTAATACCAACTTCCTGCTGAATCCGCTTCAACTCCAGTTGCATTTCTTTTCTCAACTTGAGGTCAAGGGCACTCAAGGGCTCGTCCAACAAGAGAACCTGGGGCTCGTTGACTAGCGCTCTCGCAATGGCGATACGCTGTTGTTGGCCACCTGATAACTGATCAATCTGTCTCTTCTCATAACCAGTAAGGCCAACCAGTTTAAGCATATCGTTGACCTTACGGTCGATTTCATCCTTGCTAACGCCACGAATTTGAAGGCCGAAGGCAACATTCTCTTTGACGTTTAAGTGAGGAAACAGGGAGTAACGTTGGAAGACAGTATTGATCATCCTCTTGTGAGGTGGCAATGAGGTAATGTCTTCCCCGTTAAACAAAACCTGGCCGGAGTCGGGTGTTTCAAAGCCTCCGATTAGGCGGAGGGTAGTGGTTTTACCACAGCCGGATGGCCCCAATAAAGTAATAAACTCATTCTCTTCAATGGTCAAGTTCATGTCCTTGAGAACAAGCTCTCCATCGTACGACTTATTTAAATCAATTAATTCAATTTGACTTGCCATAATTCCTCCTAAAACGTGGGCGGGGTCGCCACCCATAGCACTCTGGCCACATTTTTATTTGTGTTTTCTATATAAAAGGGTTCATCAGCTTCAAAATAGAAGCTGTCTTTCTTCTTGATGCGGTAGGTGGTTTCACCATAGTGGAGCTTCACGCTGCCATCCAGGACATAACCAAAAATCTCCCCTTCAAAAGGCGGATAATGCTTGGTCGCTCCCTCGCTGTCAATCTCCACAACTACAGGTTCCATCTCCCGCGCTTGGGCGTTAGAAATGAGCCAGGCCATCCGAGATCCCAAATTGCCATACTCGGAGACAATCGCATCCTCTTTCCGGTACACCACCGGCTCCTCCTCCACTTCCAAGAAGAAGTCGGCCATGCTGAGGCCCAAAGCGTTGACAATATTCTCCAGTGTATCTACCGAAGGCGATGTCTGATCCCTCTCCAACTGGGAAATAAAGCCCTTGGTCAGGTCTGACCGGTCGGCAAGCTCCTCCTGGGTCAAGCCCATCTGTAGCCGCCTATTTTTAATTCTCTCTCCGATGTCCATAATCCCGCGCTCCGCTCTTTTACCTCGAGGCAAACTGCCTTTACACCTCGCCGCTACAAATCGAACTTTTTGTTTAGTATATTAAACTCTAGACTATTATAAGTTATCGGAAAGAAATTTCAATAGGCAAGCAAACTTTTTGTAACTATTCGGGGGCCATATTCCCGTCCCCCAACTCTTTCTCACTTCCACTAGCACTTCAGTGCATAGGAAAGTTAGCTTAGGGTAAGTAACTAGATGTAGATTTAAACACCAAAACAAATAACTTTTTAGACAAGTAAAGGAGAAAATATGGAAACCAGAACCGGTTATAAAATGGGTGATGATGAACTAAGACTATGTGGTCCAGAAATTAAAGTAGGCGACCAAGCCCCTGACTTCACGGTCATAAAAACTGACCTTAGCCCACTAAGCCTTTCCGACCTAGGCAACAAAGTAAAGATTATCGCTGCGGTACCATCTGTAGATACCAAGGTATGTGAACTTGAGACCATTCGCTTCAACGAAGAAGCAGAGAAGTTTGGCGATGACGTGGTTGTTCTTACCGTCTCCGTCGACCTTCCTTTCGCCCTCGAGCGCTTCTGTGCAGCTGAAGGCATTGAGAATGCAATCGTTGCTTCCGACTACCAACACCGCGATTTCGCGAAGAAGTACGGCGTCCTTATCGATGGCCTCTTCCTACTAAACCGCTCTGTCTTCGTTCTTGACCAAAACAACAACGTCGCTTACGCGGCTTACAACGAGCAAAACACCGACCACCCAGACTACGATGCTGCTCTTGAAGTAGCTAAGAGCCTACTCTAAGGTAAACATGCAAAATGCCTCCTCCCAAACGGGAAGAGGCATTTTTTCTTTGCTTAAGACTGAGTATACTCTATTCAATTTCAATAATCTCAACACTGGCGAGTGCTTTCTTCACCAAGTCCTCAATATCTAAAGCTTTCTCATCCTCCTCCAAGTCCTTCGACTTGGGATTGGTGTTAGGGTGGTCCGGTGCGAAGATGGAACAGCAATCGTCGTAGGGTTCAATCGACGTCTCATAGGTGTCGATGTCGTCTGCAATCCGAATAATGTCCGTCTTGTCCATGGCGATCAGCGGCCGAAGAACAATCTTCTTCGCCACCTCATCTACCACCTGCAAACCTTGGAGGGTTTGGGAGGCTACTTGACCCAAACTCTCCCCGGTAATGAAAGCGGCATATTCATAGGTCTCGCTGATCCTTTCCGCTATTCGCATCATCATGCGGCGGGACAACACCGTGGTGTTCTTCGCTCGGCAAGACTTATTAATTGCTGTATAGGAATCAATCAAATTCACCATAAAAAGCTTCATGGGTCCACAGTAGACGCTCATCTTTTTCGCCAAACGAACTGCCTTATCCTGAGCCCTCTCGCTGGTAAAGGGATAGGAGTGGAAGTGGATTGCCCCAAGTTCCAACCCCCTCCGGGCCATATTAAAGCCCGCCACCGGTGAATCAATTCCACCGGATAGAAGAAGGAGCGCTTTGCCACCGGACCCCCAAGGTAAACCGCCCAAACCGGGATATCGGTCCATGTAGATGTAGGCCTGGTCCCGGATGTCCACCCAAAGGCGGATTTCAGGATTGTGGACATCGACTTTCAGCTCAGGCAACATCTCTTCTCCCGCTACCCCCTCCAAAACGTCGCCGCCAATCTGGCGAGCCACCTCCATGGAGTTTAAGGGGAAAGTCTTGTCCGCCCGCTTGCCTTCGACTTTAAAGGTTACCGTTTTTTTGCTCGGATCCGCTTCCTTAATCTCCCGAAGCTTGCCCTTCATCATCTCGATGGCCGTTTCCTTCACGACCTCAAGGTCCTGAGCAACTCGCAAGGTTGGCGTGACGTACACGATACCAAAAACCTTTTGAACTGCCTCGACTACGCCGGCTACTTGATCTTCACCTAACTCGATAAAGTACATCCCCAACTCCGAGTAGGTCTTCTTGATGTCAAAATCTTTAATTGCCTTCTTTATTTGCTTTTCTGCATTTTTCACAAAGATGTGGCGATTTCTCCCCTTTAAAATGAGCTCACCAAAGCTCACGGTCACCACCCAATGTTTCGTCATTTCTTCCATAACACTTCCTTCCCCGCTACCTTCTCAAACTGCGGATTTGCTCGACGGCCTTTTCTAACTGGTCAAAGAAGGGGTCGACTTCCTCCACCTTGTTCTCCGTGAGGAAGGAAATTCGAACGCACCCTTCAATATATTCTTTTGGTAATTTTATCGCCTCCAAGACGTGGCTGACTTTCGCGCCTGTGCAGGCAGACCCGCTGGACAGATACATCTCCTCCTGCTCCATGAAGTGGAGAAGGACCTCCGCCTTCACGTCCTTCAAGGCGAAGTTCAAAATATATGGACTGCCATCTTCCGGGCTGTTAATGATATGGTCCGGAATTTGGGTCAGTCGATCCAGGCACCGGTCCCGAATCGCCTTTACCTCATCGACAGAAAACTCATCCACGTGCTTGACCGCCTCTTCAAAGCCAGCAATGTAGGCGACATTCTCCGTGCCGGGCCGTAAACCAAACTCGTGACCCCCACCATACATCAACGGTTCCAACTTTTCGCCTTCCTTCACATACAGGAGGCCGATCCCTTTTGGGCCATGTATCTTGTGCGCACTCACCGAATAATAATCAATGGGACTGTCCTTCAGATTCAAGGGGAACTTGCAAAAGCCTTGAACACCATCGACGAGAAACTTTGCCTTGGGATTGATTTGCTTGGTCACCCTAGCCAGCTCTTCCACCGGTTGAATCGTCCCCAACTCGTTATTCACCTGCATGACACAAACCAATGCTGTGTTTTCATCCACCAATTTGGCCAAATCGTCAGCGTTGACGCGGCCCTTCTCATCAACGGGGATGATCCTCGTTTCAACCCCTTCCTTGGCCAGCTGCTTAGCCAAAGTATCGATGGACGCATGCTCAACCGCCGAATACACAATATTGGCACCCGTCTTCCCCTTGATCGCACTTCTGACCGCCATGTTATTGGCCTCCGTCGCGCATGAGGTGAAGATGAGGGTTTTGGGTTTCACGAGCATGGCCCTCGAAATTTCTTCCCTCGCCTTTTCAATGATTTTCTCTGCTTCAAAACCTTTTCGGTGTAAGGAGCTGGGGTTGCCCCAATCGTTCACCAGCACTTCTCTTATTCTATCGGCAACGGCCGGAATCACTGGGGTGGTCGCCGCATTATCAAAATATATCATTGGAAACCTCTTCCACATTCTGCTAACTTGCATACTTTCCTTTATAATGAAAGGAGCATAAATACAACCCATTGTACCACAGGAGGAATCCATGTTAGAACGAATCATCGAGAAACCCAACCTTACCCTAGCCGACGATTTCTGTGTCATCGATATCGAGACGGCCGGCTTGGTGCGCCAACGGGACCCGATTTATATTCTTGGCATTCTCTCCTCCAACGGGGGCCATGTCTCCTTCCACCAACTTGCATTCGGCAAGTCTTCTCCCGATGACGAAGTTCAGCTCCTCGCCAAACTCAAAGATATCGGGGAGGGCAAAACTTGGTTAACCTACAATGGCAACACTTTCGATATTCCCTACATTGAAACCCGTCTTGCCCATCATGGCCTAGATCCCATTTCCTTTGATTCTCTAGACCTCTATCCCTGGATTCGAACTCGGCGGAAGTTCTTTAGCTTCCCCCGCCTTAACTTGAAAACTCTGGAGACTTATGCAGGCATCGAGCGGCAGGACCTTCTTTCCGGAGCTGAGGTGGCTGCAGCTTATGGGAAAATTGACCAGGATTCCTCTCTACTGGAACACGTTCTCCTCCACAACGAAGAGGATGTACTCAGCACCTACCAACTCCATGAATATTTTCAGACCTTGCGGGATTCACTTACAATGAAAGTCCCTGTGGCTAACGAGCTCAAGTCCATAGAACTTGTTTCTTACCAGCGCGATAAGGATTTTGCTTTTATCGAATACCAAAGCGACGAAAGTCTAGAGATCCCTTGGCAAAAGCAGAACAGCTTTGGACGAATTACTTGGGAGGATGAAATCATTCGCCTTCGAGTTCCTTGCCATTTAGGTAAAGTTGCTGAAGACAGTGAAGAGGTCTTGGAGGTTGGTGTCTTGCAACGTGCTGGCCAGGATCAATCACCCTATCAGCTGCGGGCTCCGCTTATTGTAATGGCAGACAAAGACAGGGTGTATGTGGAGAATTTACATCGGTTGGTTGGCTCGTTTTTTGGCTCTTAAAATAAGAATACCTAAATATTAAAAACCAGAGACTAATTATTGGTCTCTGGTTTGATTTATTAGATATAAGAGAATTAAACTACCCTAGGAAAAGCGTAACTAGAAAGAGAACTATCAGAACAACAATTATGATGCCCGTAACGTTACGGTAAATCTCCTTTGCTACATACTTAGTTCCACTAGACTTGAACGAATCAAATCAGATCTATGATTTCGTCTCTCTATATAAATGTTATCGTAAATATCGATACATTGTCAAAGTAACTCCATAATTATCAGAAAGTGTAACGCCTGCTCAGCGTTATTATTTAAATTAGATTTTGAGGAGAATTCCATAAATAGGCTTACCGATTATAGAGAAGTCAAAAAAATTCCACAACCCTGAGGTGTGGAATTTTTTCGTTGTGACTTAATTTACTTCGAAAACGTCATCTTATATTTCGCCATCTGACGTTCTTCAAAACTTCTCTCTTTGAACCGCTCCATATCCTCTTCTTTGGTTTCCATAATGTCGTAAGAGTAGATCAGCTCATTCTCCCAATCAGGATTATTCTTTCTTTGAATCAAGTTGTGCATGCCGTTGGCTGCCTTCTTTGCAGAAGTGACCGCCAGATTGATTGTCTGTGCCCCTAGAGTAACATCACCTGAGGCAAAGACGCCTGCCTTCGTAGTCATCCCTTCCTCATTAACGATAACGCGTCCTCGTTCATCCAAGTGGATGTCCGGTGCTGAGGCGACGATGTTCTTTTGTGATTCCTGAGATACGGCGATGATGACAGAGTCACACTGATGAAGATATTCTTCGGTGTTTCCCTCTTCGTCGGTTTTAACATACCAAACACCTTCTTTGGTGATGCGAGTGGGTTGGCTGTAGAACAAGAAATTAACGCCGTCCATCTTTGCCGATTCATATTCGTCGATTCGGCAAGGCATATCTTCTTCGCCCTTACGATAAAGGATAGTCACGTCTTGGGTGATTTGGCGGATGGCAGTCCGGGCTGAGTCCATAGCTACATTTCCCGCTCCTATTACCGCTACTCGATTACCAAGTGTGTAATAGTCAGGGGATTTCAAGTATTGAATAGCGTAGTGACTGTTGCCCAGAGTTTCTCCGGGAATGTTCAGCTTCTTAGGATTCCAAACACCTGTGCTCATGAAGATGGCATCGTAGCCATCACGCAAGAGGTCTTCTACACTGATGACGGGGCCAATCAAGGTATTAGGGTGGATAATTACACCTAGTTCGCGAAGCTTATTCTCCAATCGAGCTAGGATGGAATTCGGTAGACGGAATTCAGGAATACCATACCGCATAATGCCACCGATTCGGTTCTGGGAATCGAAGATTGTGACTTGATAGCCGACTCTTTGCATGAAGAAAGCTAAGGCAATTCCTGCAGGTCCCCCTCCAATGACGGCAATATTCCCTTCATACTCTTCTGTTGAGTAAAGATCGAGACTGTCCAAAACGAACTGTCCTATGTAGTGTTCAATTTGTCCGATGCGGACTGGGGTTTGCTTACGACCTAAGATACAGTGTCCTTCACAGTATTCGGGGTGAGGGCAAACAAGAGAGCAAACTAGGGATAAGGGGTTATTGGTAAAGACGAGGTTTCCTGCTTCTTGAATATGGCCCTCTCTCAGTAGTTTGATGAATTCCGGAATGGGATTATTTATTGGGCAGCCTTTTCTACACAAAGGAACTTTACATTGCAGGCAGCGATTCGCCTCTTCTAAAACGTTTAACATAAGGCCTCCTATACTATTTGTTTTACGCCTATATACTACCACAAAAGCAGACATGATAGGTTGGCACTTGTTAGCAAACTTTGACTATTCGTTATTTAACTCATAAAAGTACAAAATGAAGACAAAAAAAGAGAACCGCTAAGCGCGATTCTCTACATTATCGTAAATGTTCATATCTTGAATGTATTCCTGTACTTGCTCCCTGTTGTGAACCAAGTCATGGAAAGTCATCTTCTTCAGATAATGATCGTCATTTTTTTGCAAGCCGACAAACACCTGGTGGACGATACAATTGTTTTGTGGACCTAAGGCATTACAGGATTTTGGATCCCTTGAACATCCTGATACGTAAGGCGTTGTTTCCATTGTGGAAATGATGTCGTAAAGACTAATCTGTGATGGTCGTTTCGCCAAGGCGTAACCGCCATTTACTCCTCTATACTGCTGAACTATTCCGCTTTGTACAAGCTTCCTAATCAGCTTCTGTAAATAGTTTTGAGATACCGCAACTTGCTCGGATAACTCGCGGCTATTGATAATTCTGTCTTCTCTTGTTAAATATAGCACCACTCGAATTGCATAATCAGTAGTAGCTGTTATTTGCATAGTACCTATCCTTTCTATATTTTCGGATTTGTGTTAATCCGTTATATGCATCAGTGTATTTCATTATATGTAGTTGCAAGAATCATTGCACATATTTATCATAACCATGTCATTATAGCATGTTAAACCAAAATACTCATATTAATTTTCGGTAATCGTGGAATTCTCTGCATTTGTTTGTTTACATACGCTGAAAGGGACGATTTTT
>CAYMYX010000028.1:14587-19305 GCA_964394795.1 uncultured Peptoniphilaceae bacterium | reverse complement strand
TTCTGGGGGGTGTAGGAGTTGCTATGTTCCTTGGCATCCTAGGAGGATTTATTTTTGGGGTTGATCCAGGACGAACCGTGACCCACTATGTACTTCCAATCATGGGTGGAGGAAATGGTGGAGGTGCAGTTCCGCTTTCACAGATGTTTGAAGGTGTCACTGGACGCTCTAGTGATGAATATTATAACTTTGCTATCATTATTCTAACTATTGGTAATATCTATGCGATTATCACCTCTGCTCTTCTTAACGCACTTGGAAAGAAAAGGGCGAACTTAACAGGAGATGGAAAAACCTTAATTCGTGGTGCGGAAGTAAAAGATGCATTGACAGGAGAAGAGCTTTATAAGCCAAACCACAGAGAGATTGGTGCTGGGTTCTTCCTCGGACTATCAGCTTATATGTTTGGAACTATCATGGCAGATTACCTTTTCCCAACTATATTTGGTTTCCCAATCCACAAATTGGCTTATATGATTTTCTTCGTCGTGATTCTTGCTGCTTTGGGTGTCATTCCAAAGGAAGTTCGCGCTGGTGCAAAGACCTTCCAGAGTTTCTTTACCAAAAACTTTACTATAGTTATCATGGTTGGTGTTGGCGTAGGATTAGATATTCCTGAATTCATCAATGCTATCACAAGTTTAGGCAATCTGATTATTCCATTATTCGTTGTAGTTGGAGCTATATTTGGCTCAGCTATTGTTGGTTACCTCGTAGGTTTTTATCCTATTGATTCAGCTGTTACAGCAGGACTATGTATGGCGAATCGTGGTGGATCAGGCGATTTAGCTGTACTTGGCGCTGCGAATCGTATGGATCTTATGGCCTACGCACAGCTATCTAGCCGTTTGGGCGGTGCCATTATTCTCTTAGTAGGCTCCGTACTCTTTTCAATCCTTCTGTAGTCTGATAACTACAATCATGAAGGCTTCATTATATTGGAATTGTTAGCAACTCAGTGGAGTCTGTTTGATACAGACTCCACTTTTCTATAGGAGGATGTATTATGACACTTATCAATAACAGAGATTTAGAAATAATACAAACGATATTGAAAGATGGAAGTTTTACCCAGGCATCAGGGACACTATTCATGTCCCAACCAGCCCTAAGTCAAGCAGTCAAGAGAATAGAGGAAAAAATAGGACAGGTAATTTTTAATCGAGACGAAAGCCCAATTGTTTTAACACCCGCAGGAAGGGTCTATTATAATGCTCTCTTAGATATAAAAGTAATCCAAGAAAGGATGGCAATAGAATTAGGACAGGTCGGTCAAGGCATTCGCACTGAGTTTCGAATTGGCACAACTAAATCTAGATTAACCTACTGGATGCCCCTCCTTATTGATGAATTTCAAGCCATATACCCAATGGTAAAGCTCACCCTTATTGAAGCAAGTGCATTGGAGTTGATTGATCAGGTTATACATTCAAATCTAAGTTTCGCGCTTATACCGGAATTGAACGAATATGCCACACTAGAATTTACTCCCTTATATGAGGAAGAGATTATTCTAGCTGGCGTAGATTCTGGAACATATAGCTTCTCTAGCAGACAATATATTCGTTTTGAAGAGTTGGATGGCTTACCAATGATAGCTTTACCTCAAGGGCACCATGTGCGAAGAGTACAGGAACAAATCTTTGCACAACATCATATTGACCTTAACATAATACGAGAAACTAAATCGGATATCACTGCTTTCCGTTTTGCCAGTGCAGGTGAAGGTTTCGTGTTTTGCGCAGATATCATTCCTCGATATATCTTGCCGATATACAACACCAGTCTATGGTCAATTAGTGAAAATGGTTTGTATCGTAAAATAGGCGTGCTCACTAAAAAAGGTAAAGAATTCTCAACGATAGAAAGACAGTTTTGTAGCCGCTATCAAGCTTTAGCTCAAGGCCAAATTTCCAGTTATGGTAGTGACATAGCACTTAACTATTTCGACTAGTTCATGACAAAAAAGTTATAGAGCCTATCACATGATTTGAAATCAGCCTGTTCATTAAGGGTGTTATACTATGGTTAGACGAAATGTTAATTATTAATCATGGAGGCTAAGATGAATAAGATTACAATGGAGAACCCAATAGTTGAATTGCTAGGCGACGAGATGGCCCAAGTTATCTGGGATCAGATTAAAGAGGAAGTTTTGGAACCGTTCATTGATTTGAACTTACTCACTTTTGATGGATCGATTTACAATAGAGATTTAACTGACGATAGAGTTACTATTGAAGCTGGCGAAGCCATGCTTAAGCATAAGGTAGGTATCAAATGTGCTTCGATAACACCTGATGCTGAAAAGAAAGAAAAATTTGGGTTAAAGCGCATATACAAAAGCCCTAATGGTACGGTTCGAGCCATCTTAGATGGAACAATTTTCCGTGTACCCGTTGTTTCCAACAAATTAATGAAGTATGTTACTGCTTGGGAAGGACCGATTGTTATTGCACGACATTCATATGGAGATATTTATCTGTCGGAATCTGCAATTATTGAGAAGGGTGAAAAAGCGAAGTTTGTTGTGGAAAGAGAAGGAAAAGAGGAAACAATAGCTGAGTTCGACTTCCAAGGTGATGGGGTAGCCATGATTCAAGTGAATGATACTGAATCAAGGCGTCGTTTTGCTAGATCAACATTCGAGTTTGCGCTAGACAACAAGATGGATGTCCTCTTCTCAACTAAAGATACAGTCTCAAAAACATATGACGAAGAGTTTAAAAATATCTTTCAAGACATCTACGATAATGAATATAAAGAAAGCTATGAAAATGCAGGAATAAGCTATAGCTATAAATTGATTGATACAGCTGCAGCCTGGATGATTAGATCAAAGGGCAACTTTGTTTGGGCTTGCAAGAACTCAGAAGGAGATATTTTTGGGGACTTGGTTGCAGCTGGTTATGGCTCTTCGGCGATGATGTCATCTTCGCTCTATGGAAAGGATGGTTCTTATGAGTATGAAGCTTCTCATGGAACAATGCCCGATATTTATCTAGATTATCAAAAAGGAAAAAGCACTTATGCTAATCCAACATCGTTAATAAATGCATGGGCAAATGCGATTGAGAAAAGGGGACAATTAGATAACAATATTCAGCTCCAATCATTTGCACAGACTTTAAAAAGATTCAATATTGATGTGATTGAAGCAGGGAATCTTACTGGAGATTTAATGGATCTGTACTTGGGTGAAGATAGCAATAAAGTCACAACAGTAGAATTTCTGCAGATTTTAAGAAAAAAACTAGAGGAGAAATACTCGTAATAGGAGGAGAATCATGTCTAAGTACCCTGTTGTCTTCATGCGTGGAGGCACATCAAAAGGATTGATCTTTCATGAGAAAGACTTACCTGAGCGAGAATTATGGAATGATTTGTTTGTTCAAGCTATGGGTTCACCTGATCCTAAACAAATCGACGGTATGGGGGGGTGTGTCTCTAGTAATAACAAAATTGTTATTGTTCGAAAGAGCGATAAGGAGAACGTAGATGTTGAATATGTGATAGGTCAATCCATTGTTGGTAAAGCGGAGATTGACTACAAGTCAAATTGTGGGAATATGACTGCCGCTGTAGCTCCTTTTGCTGTAGAAGAAAATCTAATTTCAAATCTCAGCGAAGGAAACCATATAGTTCGAATGTATAACCAGAACACGGATAAGTACATCAACGTATCAGTTCCCATCAAGAATGGCCAATTCGATAATGATGGAAGCTGTAAAATTGCTGGTATCGATGGTACTGCTGGTGAGTTAAAAGTTAATTTTTTGGACCCAGCGGGAGCCAAAACTGGAAAACTGTTCCCTACTGGTCGACCGGTTGAAAATTTGATTCTAGAGGATGGTACACAAATTCAAACGACAATCATAGATGTGTCCAATCCGATTGCTTTAGTTAGAGCAGAGGATTTGGGGCTAGTTGGAACAGAACTCCCTAATGAAATCGATGCGAATAAGGAGGTTATGGATAAGTTAGAAGCCATCCGTGGTGCTGCATGCGTAAAAATCGGCCTGGCATCATCTCCACAAGATGCTACGGATAATAATCCGGGCGTGCCAAAGGTCGGATTCTTAAGTCGTGCTTTACAATTTTCTGATTTATCTGGCAAATCCTTTGAAGTCGTTGAGATGGATATCACCGCTAGGGTAATTTCAGTATTTAAGTGCCACAAAGCTATTCCATTGACAGCAGCTTCAAGTATAAGCGTTGCTAACTACATTCCAGGGACTATCGCAAATGAGCTTTTAAGGGATGGTTTTCCGTTCGATGCCGTTCGGATTGGCCACCCATCGGGGATTATGACCCTATATCCTTATATGGATGATAGGAAAAAGCAAGAATTGAACGATATTAATCTCAGTGGTGTTGCTGTAGCAAGGACAGCACGAAGGATAATGGATGGGACTATTTACATCAAGGATTAATGAGGTGTTCATGAATAGAAAGGTAGGACTGTAATGTTTTATAGAGAGGGGCCCCTTGCCATTGACGCCCTAGGGAACTTGTTAACAGATTTATCAGGAGCATCCAAAGAAAATACAATGACCTGGCAAGTCTTATCTACACATAATAGTGGTAATGAGAATGAATTGAAGTTGCATTTTGATGCTTTGGTATCACCTGATAATAACTATGTATCCATCCTACAGACAGCTATAGCATCTGGATTAGAAGAATTCCCGGTCCCTTATATCCTTTCGAATTGCCAC
>CAYMYX010000028.1:0-14577 GCA_964394795.1 uncultured Peptoniphilaceae bacterium | reverse complement strand
GCCACAACTCTTTATGCGGGGTTGGGGGAACGATTAATGAGGATGACCATCGATTCGGTCTAGATTGCGCAAAAAAGTTCGGAGGAATCTAGATCCCTAAGTTTCAAGCAATACTTCATCAATATATGCGGGAGCATATGACTAAAGTTGGTACTATGATTCTTGGCTCCGATTCCCACTCACGGTATGGGGCTTTAGGTACCATGGGGGTAGGTGAAGGTGGCGGCGAAATCGTCAAGCAGCTTCTGAAGAGAACCTATGATATTAAGAGACCGGAAGTTGTTGCTATCGTACTACATAACCAACCGAGACCGGGTATTGGACCAATGGATGTTGCCCTTAAGCTCATTGGGGAGACGTTTAAGCAAAACTTACTTAAGAATAAGGTTCTTGAATTCTTCGGCCCAGGGATGATACATCTGACAGCGGAGTTTCGTATGGGGGTCGATGTAATGACAACGGAAACCGCATGCTTATCAACAATATGGCAAACGGATGCTGTAATAAAAGATTACTATGAGAAATTAGGACGACTTGAGGATTATAGTCATCTCCAGCAAACAGGACCTGCTCTATATGATGCTTTAATTGAAATTGACCTAGCAAATATTGAATCAATGATTGCCTTGCCTTTCCATCCAAGCAATGTGGTAAGTATCCACGACTTTCAACAGGATCCTCTGCATTATCTAGAGAAAATCCAGGAAGAGGCAGATAGTATCAGGGGAGAAACGAAAGCCGTAGAAAATTTTAGTATGAACCTTACCGAATCTGGCTTTGTAGTTGACCAAGGCATGATTTCAGGGTGCTCGGGCGGAATTTTTGAAGAGATAGCAGCGACTGCTGATATTTTCGACTCATTGGGCAGGGAGGGCGCATGTTATTTGGGGTTCAATCCAGCGTCGCAAGCTGTCAATATGCAGCTTTTGGAATCTGGAGTTAGCCAGCGGTTGATGAAACATGGATTCAGTATCAGCCCTGCATTCTGTGGGCCATGCTTCGGGGTGTCAGATATCCCGTCAAATGGTGGTTTTTCTATTCGTCATGTAACACGAAATTATCCGAATAGGGAAGGGTCAAAACCTGATCAAGAGCAGATTGCCGCGGTTGCTCTCATGGATGGCCGATCAATTGCCGCAACTATCGCAAAAGGTGGCCTGCTAACAGCAGCTACAGACGTTGAGGTAGATTATCATGTTTATCAAGTGAGTTTCACTAACGAAGTATACGACCACTCGGTGTTAGATTTCCGTAACGCTGCAGACAAAAATTTAGATTTGAAAGTTGGCCCGAATATCAGATCTTGGCCTAGTTTTGAGCCAATATCGGACCATATTCTACTTCAAGTTGTTTCCTGTCTCGTAGGATCAATATCCACTGATGACCTGCTTCCTTCTGGAGAAGCGACGATATTTCGCTCAAACCCTGAGAAGATTTCAGAGTTCACCCTCCTGTCTAAAGATCCAGCTTATCGCGAACGAGCAAAAATTGTTCAGAAGAAGAATGATCATAGACCAGAATTCGTGAGAGAAATTAATATTGAAGGCTGGGAGCTTAATTAACTACTACCAAGGAGAATAAGAATGGGAGATAATCTAACAAGAAAGATACTTCGAGAACATTTAGCCAGACCTTCGGAGATGAATGTCGGTGAAGAAATTGAAGTCAAAGTTGATCAAACGTTAACTCACGATATCAATGCGGTCATGTGTTACTTAGCTTTTGAAGGTGTGGGAGTTGACCGTGTAGAAACAGAAGTTTCTGTCTCTTATCTCGATCATAATTTAATCTATATCGATAACAAAACGCCAGATGACCATATTTTTCTTCAAACATTAGCAAAACGGTATGGTATATGGGTCTCTCGCCCGGGAAATGGTATCATGCATTCTATTCAGATGGCTAGGTTTGGTATTCCAGGGAAAATTAGCTTAGGCACGGATTCACATACGCCTACTGGTGGTGCTATTGGCATGTTCGCCTTCGGTGGCGGCGGTATGGATGGTGCGACTGCTATGGCGGGGTTGCCAATTCGCTTGACTATGCCGGAGGTTGTTAAGGTGAATCTTATCGGTGAGCTAAGACCCGGAGTTGCTGCTAAGGATGTCATTCTAGAAATGCTTCGCCGTTATTCCACAAAAGGAGGTCTCGGTAAAGTATATGAGTATGTAGGGGAGGGCATTAAAACCCTTGACGTACCGGCAAGATCAACCATCACAAATATGGGAGCTGAGTTAGGAGCGACTGGTTCTATATTCCCTGCAGATGAAAATGTCCGTCGATTCTTTACGGCTCAGGAAAGAGAAGGAGATTTTATTGCTTATATGCCTGATGAAGATGCTGAGTACGATAGTGAAATTGAGATAAACCTCTCCGACCTTGAACCTCTAATTGCAATTCCCGACCAACCAGATAATGTAGTGAAAGTTAGCGAATTAGAAAAAGAGCCTGTCCAGCAAGTGTTCTTCGGATCATGCACCAACGGTTCCTACGAAGATATTGCTAAAGCAGCTTTAGTGTTTAAAGGACGCCAAGTTCATGAGAATGTTTCTGCTGTTTGTGGAATAGCAACGAAACAGATTTACCAATCGTTGCTGAAGGATGGGTATATCGACATATTACTTGATGCTGGTGTTAGATTGTTAGAAATAGCCTGTGGTCCATGTTGTGGCATAGGCCAATCACCTGCGACGAATAGTATATCTGTAAGGACTTCGAATCGTAACTTTAAGGGACGTTCTGGTAATCCAAACGCTCAATTATATTTAGTAGGTCCTGAAACAGCTGCAGCAACAGCAATTATGGGAACTTTCGCTACGGCCCAAGACGTGATGGGAGATGCAGTGGTGGAACTTGGAAAAATTAAAGAACCTGATAGTTATCCTATCAATGATGATATGTTGATTCCACCATTGCCCCTAGAGGAAGCGATGCAAGTGGAGATTATTAGGGGGCCCAATATTCAGCCGCTACCTATTCCTGATCCACCTCTGGAGAGACTAGAAGTCGAGATTTCTATTAAAACTGGTGATAATATTACTACCGATGATATAACGCCTGCTTCTGCAGAATTTTCTTCAATGAGGTCGAATATCCCCCTAATGAGTCAGTACTGCTATCTGAATTACGATCCTACTTTTGCCCAACGCGCTAAAGAATTAGGGAAGTCGATTATTGTTGGAGGCGAGAACTACGGCCAAGGATCCTCAAGAGAACATGCTGCAATCAATCCCATGTATTTAGGTGTAAAAGCAGTCATTGCAAAGAGTATGGCTCGCATTCATAGAAACAATCTTATCAACCACGGTGTGGTTCCGCTTACATTTGAGCGAGTTGAAGACTATAACTTGCTCGAGCAAGGCGATCGGCTAGTAATTGAAAGATTTGCGGAAGAGATTCCTCATGGAAGAATAACGATCGAGGTTCCGGAGAAAGGGTTAGAATTTACAGGCTTATTGGAAGCAACGGAGACAGAAATTGAAGTAATTCTAGATGGTGGTCAATTACGTCATATGAGAAAAAAAGTGCAGAGTAAACAATGATGTTTGCTTAATTCCATAATTCCATAAAGTTTGAAAAAGCTTGGGGAAACCCAAGTTTTTTCAACTGTAATAAACTCGTTTCAAATCCTTTCACTTCTGAGCAATCCTTGAACCTTCAGTCTCAAGGTGATAAAATTACACTCATGGTATTAGAGGAGGCTTAATGAAAATAACGAAAGAAATGACCAAAGCGGATATCGTTCTAGTCGTCGTACTGATCATATTGAGTATCGCTGGTCTTATCGGTATTTTCGTTTTGGGGATGCAAACCACGGCTGAGATGTATATCAGCGTGCAAGTAGATGGTGTTGAAGCGCAGGAGATTCCTGTTGATGCTTCAACTGAGGGGAAAACTTACGCAATCCGCACAGAATATGGCGAAAATATTATACAGATAAATGATCAAAAAGTGAGTATCGTGAAGGCAGACTGTCCGGATCAATTATGTGTCCACCAGGGTGAAATCGACCGTGTTGGGCCGATGTTAGTTTGTTTGCCTAACCACTTATTAGTTGAGTTGAAGGCTTATGATGACCAAGTTGATGTCGATGGTAGTGAGATAGATGGGTTCGTACGGTGAGCGTGATGAATACAAAAAAACTGGTATTTTTATCTCTCCTAACCGCATTAGCCCTCGTCATCTCGCTTATTGAGCAGATGTTTCCTGTGCCTATCGGAGTGCCCGGAGCTAAATTGGGCCTATCCAATGTAGTTATCTTAACGACCCTGGTTGTCTTTGGCTTTAAGGAAGCTCTAGTGGTCGCAATCCTGAAGTCCACCCTCCTGATGCTGATTACGGGTTCTGTGGTCAGCTTTTGGTATAGCTTGGCTGGAGCGATATCGTCGAGCGTGGGGATGGCCCTCGCTTATCGCTTTTTTACACCACCCTTCAGCCTTATCGGGGTTAGTGAAATTGGGGCGGTGAGCCACAACTTTGGGCAGCTTACGGTGGCCATGATCGTATTCTCCAACTATAAACTGTATTATTATATGCCTGTCCTTACGCTATTAGGCGTTGCAACGGGACTATTCGTCGGCTTGAGCGCTAAGTTTCTCTCCAAACACCTTGCAAGGGTAATTCCAAAACAAAAAGGAGTTTCCCATGAAGAGCAAGCCAGCGTCAGAGAAGAACTTAAGGACCAAGGAGATCGAAGTTGAAACTTTCGACTTGGAAAGCACAAATAGCGAAGATTTAGCCTCTACTGAAATCGATAGAGGGATTACCATAAAGGAATATCCGAAGGAAGAGCGGCCGATGGAAAAATTGGCAAGCCGGGGAGTCCAAGCCTTGTCCGATGAAGAGCTGTTAGCCATCATCATCGGCACGGGAACCAGGGAGAAGAATGCAGTAGAACTTGCTGAATACCTCTTGCGAAATGGGAGGGAAAGGCCGTGGTTGCTGAAAGCAACGATTGATGATCTTCAGGCTACTCCAGGTATAGGTTTGGCAAAAGCATGTCGAATCATTGCCGGCTTACAGCTTGGAAAGAGGCTGACAGAGCAACGTAACTTCCAAGCAATTTCGTTAAACAATCCAAAGACTGTAGCTAACTATTTCTCGGCCGTTTACCTGACAGAAGACCGGGAAATGTTTTGCTGTGTTCTTTTAGATACGAAGAACCGCCCAATCACCAACCATATTGTCTCTATAGGAACTTTGAATTCCACCTTGGTCCACCCTAGGGAGGTTTTTCGCCCTGCTATTCGCGCCAGCGCTAATGCGATTATTTTGTCCCATAACCACCCCAGTGGGGACCCAGAGCCCAGCAAAGAGGACATTATGATTACCAAACGTTTGGTGGAAGTAGGGGAGATGGTAGGCATAAATGTACTGGACCACGTGATTGTCGGCGACAAGAGTTTTATCAGTTTGAAACAAGAAAATTTAATGTGAAAGGTTCCTTTTATCCCATGAATTTCCAACCCAGACTGGATAAGATGAGTTAAAATAGAAGAAGTATAACGAGAAGAACGATTTCGAAATGAGGACGAGTAGTGAAATATTTTCGCATTATGGCGCCAGACTTAGCAATAGATTTAGGTACTGCGAACACGATAGTTGCCCGTTTAGATAAGGGCATTGTCATCGAAGCACCAACTGTTGTGGCTTTGGACTTTAAAAAAATGGAAATATTGGCTGTGGGCAAAGAGGCAAAGGACTTGATTGGGAAGTCGCCGGAAGATGTGGCGGCGATCCGCCCCTTGAAAGACGGGGTAATCTCTGACTTTGATCTTACTCAGGCCATGTTGGAATACAACATTCACAAAGCCTTACCCGGAATCTCTGTCATTGCCCCTCGTTTGACCATATGCGTACCCTCCGGTTCGACGGACGTGGAAAACAGGGCCATCCAAGATGCTTGCCTCCAATCGGGCGCAAGGGACGTCTACTTAGTGGAGGAGACGTTAGCGTCAGCATATGGAGCAGGGCTCATCGAGGAATCGATGGCTGGGGCAATGGTCCTCAACATCGGCGCAGGCACAACTGAAGTGGCTGTCGTGACTAGCTATGGTATCATCACATCCGAATCCATCAAAAAGGGTGGGGACGACTTAGATGCACAAATTATTGAGCTATTACGGGAAAGCCACAATATTATCATGGGTGAAAATACGGCAGAGAAGGTCAAGAAGACGATCGCCAGCTTAAAGATTGATGAGCAGTCCAATGCCATGGAGATCAGTGGCAGGGACAGCCAAACAGGCATGCCCATCAGCGTCGATATCTTTGCCTCGGATATCACTGAAGTATTGATTGCGATGGCGGATGAGATTGTGGAGCAGATTCGTATCACCTTAGAAAAGACGCCACCGGAACTTGCGTCAGATATCATGAGGAAAGGTCTTTTTATTACCGGTGGTGGGTCGCAAATTAATGGCCTAGCGGAATATATCGAAGATCAAATCAACATCACCACAAAGTTTTCAGAGAATCCTTCTTTGGATACCATCAATGGTGTGCAAATTATTATGAAAAATATTGATCAGTTAAGAAACAGCAAGGGAGAATAGAATGATTCGTTATCGAAAGAAAAAAAGCAATAAACCCTTTCTGCTAACCGTCATCCTCCTTCTCTTGCTGATCTTTTTTTCTCATCGCAACCCAGAGACGGCAAGAATGTCGTCTTCTTTACTTAATCGGGTAATTTCGCCAATTAATCAGGTTTTCTATACGATTTCTGTTTCACTCCAGGATACCTACGACAGCATGTTTGGATCGAAAGCTACCCAGGCTAAGGTAGACCAGTTAACAACGGAAAATGAAGCTTTGATGGAAAAGAATAGACAGTTAGAAGCCGTTGTTAATGAGCAAACTTTCCTACAAGATGAATATGAGCTTTTATCTGGTGAGGGGAAAGATGCCGTGCAGGCGACTGTCACAGCGATGGACCCATCCAATACATTCGTCCAATTCACCATCGATAAGGGTAGTAAGGATGGCGTAGAAACGGGAGATATCGTTGTTCAAGGCGTTCAAGATCAGAAGAAAAATGTGGTTAAGGGACTTGTTGGTCGTGTGACCGAGGTTGGCCCGAATTATGCCAAGGTATCCAGCATATTAGATCAGGCAAATAACGTATCTATTGTGTTCCAAAGCACGGGAGCCTATGGTGTTATCAACAGCAGAGACCAGGAAGCCTTTTTTGGTTATTCCTTAGACACCAGCACTAATGTTCGTATGGGGGAAGAAGTCTTTACCTCGGGCATTGGCGGCATCTATCCAAGAGGTTACTATGTAGGCCGGGTGAGCAACGTACAGCTGTCTGATGATGAACTTTCTAAAAATATAACGGTGGAGTCGCATGTAGATTTTAGCAGACTTTATCGCGTATTAGTCTTTAGTAACACCTTAGTTGAGGAGGATGCCAATGAATAAAGGTAAATTTGCGCTAACCCTCCTCATCATCCAGATTGCACAAACGACGATCTTTTCCCGAGTGGCTATCTTTGATGCCAAAGCAAACCTTGTATTAGCCTTTGTGGTGGCCATGTCCATCATTTATGGCGAAAAGTGGGGGAGTTATACCGGTCTGGGCTTAGGCCTATTGGAAGATATTATGTACACCAATATTCTTGGCGTTCGAGCTCTGATCTATTTTGTCGTAGGTCACCTCGTAGGCCGGGCCATGCAAAATAACAGCAGCTACTTACCAGGTGGTATTTTTATTACCTTGGTGGCCACGGTCGTAAGCCACCTGATTCACTGGTTAATCCTCTTCTTCCTTGGTCAGCCGATTACGATGAGTTGGTACATAAAGGGTCCTATTTTCGTTGAGGCAATCCTCAATGCTATCCTTTTTGTCTTGGTCATGTACCTGATAAAGAAGTTCCTAAAACCCGATTCTGTTCGGAAATATACCGGATATTGATGCTTTAATTATCAAACGTATTACAGAAAAACTGGGTTTTATTAGAAAGAGTTATTCATGAGAGATCGACGTGGACGCTGGTCCATCATCGCTGCTGTCATGCTCGTATTAATGGGTGTGCTCATTTGGCGCCTCTACGACCTTACACTGGTAGAAGGAAGCCAATACCGAGAGATGGCGGACAACAAAAGAATAAAAGAGATAGAGATTACAGCACCTCGGGGCAACATATACGACCGCAATGGTGTTTTACTTGCGGGCACGAGGACGTCCTTTGCCGTTCAAGCATATAAGGATGACTTGATGTCTCTAGATAGCGAGGACAGAAATGAGGTTATCTCTCAACTTATCCATTTCATGGAGAGAGATGGGGTGGACTACCTCGATGCTTATCCGATTAGCCTCAATGAGTTTACTTTTGAGACAACGGAAGATTATTTCAGTTCGGAGAAAGCTCCTCGAGAAATCGTAGAGGAGACTCTTCACGACAGTAACCTTTTGGATGAACTCTTGGCTCAAGTATATGCGGGTGGTCCCAATAATAGCTATCGCGTTTCGGTTGCTGCCAGAGCCCTAACTTTCCTTTCACTGAAGGGTACGCCTCTTCCAATCAGTATCAATCCCGAAGACGATTACGCCCTATCCTTTAATAAGGGCGATGAATACGACCAACTAATCAGCGATGATGTTATTACAGAAGAAGATAGTCCGCTGACATTGATTACAAACACCATAGAGGATAACCCCAATCTGGTTAGCCAAATTTTGGACCATCCAGCGGTTAGACAGCTTGCCTATGATTTGCTGAGTGAGCGAAATCTAATCGACGAGATCCAATTAACCCCTTTTACTTATACTTATGAGATGGATTTTCTTCGTAACAAATCCAGCCTCCATCATAGTTTCCCAGAAATCACGATGGATACTTCTGCGATAGAGGACTTTATCACTATCGTGAAGGAAGTTGCCTTAGACGATTTCTTGCAAAGCGTCCAGGTTAACTCCGACAACGAGTTTATTATTCCTGCTGAAGGACTGCTCAACAAGCTCGCTAATCTCGGTGTGGATAGCAACTTGACTTATACGATTGCTCCAGATGCCTCCTCCGTTAATATCGAGTTCGAAAATGCAGAGGAAACGTTAGAGCTACCCATCGACCGTTTGAAGAATTTGGCGGAAGAGCATGAGCTATTTGATGAACTCATCACAGACGAAGACTACCGATACTTAGCAGAGAGGGCCATGTTCGACCAAGGCATTTATCCTCGCATCAGTACGGTGAGCTGGGTGTATGGCCCGGAAAGGGATCTATCTGACTTCAAGGCGCAAAAGGGATTGGAAGAAGAATCCGCTGAAGAGGCCTTTGCGAAGATTGCTGAAGATCACGACATCAAAGAGAGTCTGAATCCCATTGAACAATTGGGCATCTTGTCTATCAATGACCGGGTAAATGCTCAAGGTAACTACGCTTATGCGCCGGTAAACTTGGGCTACGAGCTGTCCGCAACGACAGTAGCCAAAATCGAAGAGAATATCCCTGCTTCAACCGGCATTATGATTTCTACCGAGCCAATCCGCTTCTATCCCCAGGGAGAGTTAGCTGCCCACATCATCGGCTATATCGGTAAGATTGCCACGGAGGCAGAAATCCAAAAATACATCAATGAGAAGGGTTACCTCCCCAACGAGCTTATCGGTAAGACGGGGGTTGAGGAAAGCTTTGAAGATACCCTTCACGGCGTTAACGGCAAAGATGTGGTCATGATTGACTCCTACGGAAACAGGACGGAAACCATCCAGTCCGTGGAACCGAAGGCGGGTAACAACCTGTATTTGACCATCGATTTTGAATTACAACGAGAATCTGAGAAGGCTTTGCATAAGGGGATTGTTGCCACGAAGTATGGCCTTACCTATGAATCCGAGTGGGGGTCAATGACCGTCAATGAGGACAAGAATATTAACTCCGGAGCGACGGTTTCGACGGATCCGAAGACGGGGCAGCTATTGGCTATGGCCTCCTATCCTTCCTTTGATCCTAATTTATTTGCAACAGGTATTTCCAACAGCGATTGGCGCAACCTGATGCCTAAGAACGAATCGGATTTAACGGAGGCAAGACCTCTTCTGAATTTGGCGACCCAGACAGCGGTTCAGCCGGGATCGACCTTTAAGGTAGTTACAGGGTTGGCAGCGCTGGAAAAAGGGTTAGATGCCGAAGAACACATAGAGTGTATGGGTTACATCGATATCGGAACAACTCGTTTTAACTGTTTAATTTACACCGATTACGGAACCACCCATGGCCACATCAATGTGAAAGAAGCTATCGGTGTATCCTGTAACTACTTTTTCTATGCGCTTGGTTTAGGGGAGAACCCCAAGTCAGAAAGTGGTCCAGATATTCAAGTGTTAGTCGATGATATGTCGGAGATGGCCCTCAAATTGGGTCTTGGCGATAGCAGTGGCCTTGAAATCAATTATCCTAGTGAAGTTAGAAATTCTATTCCATCACGGGATGGAAAGTTGGATATGGCCAAAGGTATTCTTCGCCGTTTCCTCAACAACAATTTGATTGACTACAAGAAGGAAGAAGTCTTTAAGAACCAAACAGATATCGAGCAGGATATTGAAACCATTGTTTCCTGGGCGGACCAGGGTAGTGCAACGGAAAGATACATCATTATTGAGCGTTTGGAAACCATGGGTTACCACGCCGAGCAACCTCTAGAGGATTCCTATACGGGCTTGGCGGATATCATCAAATATACCTATCTGAACCAGGCGAATTGGACTCAATCAGACTCCATGAACGCGGTTATTGGCCAAGGGCAGAATGCCTACTCACCAATCGCTTTGAATCAGATGACTAACATCTTTGCCAACGGTGGTTACGACTATGAACTAACCCTTGTTCAAGAGATTCGCACCCATGACAATAATACGGTAGTTTTCCAACAGCAACCTACTGGCCACCCTATCGTCTTAGACGACATGACCCACATCGATGACATTCGTGAAGGGATGAGGTTGTCGTCTGATGGTCCTATTGCTAGAAAAGGCTTTGAATATATCGATATCGAAGTTGGTTCGAAGACAGGTACGGCTGATCGTGACGATATTGACCCGGAAACAGGCAAGGTGTATTCACCATATGCTTGGTATATTGCCTTTGCACCTTTTGACAATCCGGAGATTTCGACGGTTACCTTCCTACCAAACGGTGTGGGATCGGCTAACGCAGTTGCAATCACCAGAGATATACTTGCGTTCCATCTGGATGTACCGGTTGCCTACGAACCGGACGAAACCCTATATGAAGGCTTGCCTACTTCAACATATGATCCTGAAGGACTTGAGGATAAGGGGATAGAAGAAAACGGAGAAACCAGCGAGGAAGTTTTACCATCCGAATAAGGAGGGGACATGAAGACAGGATATATCGATTGGAATAAACAGGAAGCGGGGGTTTTTGGGGACCGGGAATGGATTGACCGCCACCTGATTGATAAGGATAGCTTAGTGGGACATGTTTACCGCATGCGCATCATCCGTCCAGTTCCTGCTCTTCAAGGATTTGTTCTTGAGGGACCCAGTAAGGAAGAGATTCTTCTTCGTGAAAAAGATACGATCCGTTCCCTCAAATCCGGAGATGTCGTCCTAGTTCAAATTATCAGGGATGGTTATGATGATAAGATGCCTTTAGCCAGCGAGCGCTTGTCTGTAGACAAAAACAGCGAAGCGTGGGCTTGGTTACAGAAGCAAAAGAATTTTGATCCGGTTCCGAAAGACCTATACCGTGGGGTAAACCCACTGTGGACTTGGCTGAACTTCTACCCGGAAGTGGAATGGATATGCAATGATAAGCAAGCTATTCTTGGTTATCTTCAAGATTTACCTACCTTCGATAGGGAGAGACTCAAGTTAAACGAGCAGTCTGGTTTCGACATCGATTTTGACGATTATTTTTCAGCCGAACGGAGAAGGTGGTTGGATCGAATCATCTCTAATGAGTATGCTGAGATTGTAATCGATAGGACCGAAGCAGCTAGCTTGATTGATGTGAATCAGACGGCTGGGAGTATGGCCCTCGAAAGGGATGCTAAGATACGGTTGGTGAACCACTCCAGCATTCCCCTAATTGTGGCGGCTATTAAACTCCAAAAACTGGAAGGGATAGTCCTCATCGATCCGATAAGTATGTCGAAGAAGGATGGACCTAATTATCTGAAGGAACTGAAAGACGAATGCTACAAACTCTACTTACAAGCTAAGGTACTTGGGTTTACCCGATCAGGTTTAGTCGAGCTTTTGGTAAGAAGAGGGCAGTGAGTTAAGCGATTTCAAGGATTTGTAATAAGGAATTGTTGACTCTGCCAAAGATTTATAGTAATATATCTAAATGTGTACCGCTCACGAACGGTCTTTAAATGCTTAGCATACCTCACGTGGCGAGTCTTAAATTAAAAGGAGGGAACACAATGTACGCAATTATTCAAACAGGCGGTAAGCAATACCGCGTAGAAGAAGGTGACGTCCTACGCGTCGAAAAGCTTGATGGTGAAGTAGGAGACGAAATTACTCTTGAGGAAGTTTTGGTTATCGGTGGCGACGAATTAACAGTTGGATCACCTTTAGTCGAAGGCGCAAAAGTAGCAGCAACCGTCAAAGCACAAGGCAAAGCCAAGAAAATCATCGTCGGTAAGTTTAAGGCGAAGAAGGGCTACAAGAGAAAACAAGGACACAGACAACCATACACTCTACTTGAAATCGGAGCTATTGAAGGTTAATGATTCGAGTAAACGTAGCATGTAATGAGGACCAAAAGATTACGGGTTACACCATGAAGGGACACTCCTTTCAAGGGGAACCGGGCAGCGATATCGTATGCGCTTCCGCATCGACTTTAGGTCTGGCTACATTAAATACGTTGACTGATGTCTGTGACTTAGAAGATAAGATTGATTATGAGTATGGGGAAGGCTTGATTGCTGTATCCATTGATTATGAGAGCTTGAGTAGTCAGGAAAGACGTGATGTAAACATCGTTCTAGAGGGATTTCGTCTAAACATAGAATCTCTAGTGGATCAGTATCCTGACAACATATCACTTACGTAGGAGGTTAAAATGATTCAATTACAATTACAATTATTAGCTAGTAAAAAAGGTGTATCTTCAACGAAGAACGGTCGTGACTCTAAAGCCAAGAGATTGGGAGTCAAGAGATCTGACGGTTGCGTAGTTACATCTGGAAATATTCTCGTTCGTCAACGTGGAACAAAGTTCCACCCTGGACTAAACGTATCTATTGGTAAGGATGATACTTTATTCGCTCTTATCGATGGCGTCGTTCGTTTCGAGAGAAAAGGTAAGGATAAGAAGCAAGTCAGCGTTTATCCTGTCGATGCAGCAGAAGCTGTAGAAGTTACAGCTATTGCATAGTTTTCAAATGAGTAGGATCTGCCAAAGGCAGGTCCTTTTTTTGTGTTACAACCAACCATGATCTTTAGCTACATTGATTGCTTCAATGCGAGATTGTGAAGCTGTTTTGCTTAATATGGACGAAATGTAGTTTCGTATGGTTCCGAGGGCAAGGTAGTGACTGTCGGCTATGGCCTGAGTAGTAAAACCTTGATCTAAGGCAACTAAGATTTCCATTTCCCTTGGTGTCAAGGGGTTCTTTTCAGCAGTCAACATATGACGAACGAGATCAGGGGAGTAGATAACCTGCCCCTCCTGGACGGCATAGACGTAGTTATCATGACATGACAATGACACTTGTCATAAGGTGAAAAGAAGGACCAACCATTTCTGAAAGACCGGCATAAATGATATACTAATTCCATGAGAACAAGCACTTAGAACTCCCAAGTATATTCGGGAGCTCACATTAGTAAAACGGGGATTTTATGTTTATAGATAAAGCGATAATTCAATTAAAAGCAGGCAATGGCGGTGACGGAGCAGTATCATGGCGTCGCGAGAAATATGTACCTTCCGGAGGTCCGGACGGGGGAGATGGTGGCAAAGGTGGTTCAATCATTTTCGAAGCGGATACTGGCGTCCAAACTCTTCTAGACTACAAGTATAAAGGGAGTTATAAGGCAGAAGCAGGAGAACCAGGTCGGAAGAAGAAGCAGTTTGGTAAGGATGGCCAAGACCTGATTCTTAAGGTGCCTGTCGGAACCGTTGTTCGTGAAGAAAAAACCAAGAAACCTATTGCGGATTTGACCGAGCACGGCCAAACTTTTACTGCTGTAAAAGGTGGTTTGGGCGGTAGCGGAAACGTCCGTTTCAAAAATTCCATTCGTCAAGCTCCACGATTTGCTAAGCCGGGTGGTTATGGCCAGGAATTGGGCGTGATTTTAGAAGTTAAACTGATAGCCGATGTTGGTTTAGTCGGGTTGCCAAATGTTGGCAAAAGTACGATTCTATCGATTTTATCCAATGCAAAGCCAAAGATTGCCAACTACCATTTCACTACGCTTCAACCTAACTTGGGAGTCGTTAACATTGGGGAAGGGGCATCCTTCATTATCGCTGATGTACCAGGACTCATTGAAGGAGCAAGTGACGGTCTTGGTCTAGGACATGACTTCCTTCGCCATATTGAACGCACCAAGGTACTCGCCCATGTCGTCGACATGAGTGGAAGCGAAGGAAG
>CAYMYX010000027.1:0-21524 GCA_964394795.1 uncultured Peptoniphilaceae bacterium | reverse complement strand
CCACCCCACTCCGGCTTAGGAGCGGGAACGCCGACGCCCAGGTAGGATAGGGTCGATATAGAAATAATAGAAAAGGCTAAACGCATAGTGGCAATAACGATAATTGTTGGAATGCAGTTAGGAAGGATGTGCTTGAAGAGGATCCGTCCGTCATTGGCGCCCAAAGCCCGTTCGCTGGTGATGTACTCCTCATTTTTAATGGAGAGAACTTTGGACCGAATCATTCGGGCAAAGTTTGGGATAGCCCAAATCGCAATGGCAAGGACGGTGTTCCTTTCACTGGTTCCGAAGATGGCGATGATGAGCATGGCCAGTAATATTCCTGGAAAAGTGAAGAGGATGTCCATGACCCTCATAATCGGTGAATCTAGCTTGGGATAGTAACCGGCCAGGAGGCCGAAAATCGTTCCGAAGAAGAGGCCAATGATTGTTGCTTGAAGGGCGATGGTCAAGGTGGTTCTTCCGCCTAAGATCAGTCGGGAGAAGGTGTCCCTACCTAGGTTATCTGTTCCTAGGATGTGTCCTTGGGATGCTTCAGCGTCCCAGATACCCGGCAATAATCGGTGGGCAATGTTCTGTTGCTCCGGTCCATAGGGGGCAATCCATGGGGCTAAAAGCAGGACAATAATGATGATGCTAAGTAGGATAAAGGCTACGGTGGTTACCTTATTTTTTAAGAGAATGCGAAAGGCACGAGTTAGTTGTTGTTTCATCATGACTTCCCTTCATAGCTTATTCTCGGATCGACGAAGACGTAGAGGATGTCGATGACAAGATTGACGACAACATACATCATGGCGATGACGAGAACTGTGGATTGGACTGCCGGGTCATTCCGCCGACTGATGGCATCAATGAGATAGGTTCCTAAGCCGTTGATGACGAAGACCTTCTCGGTGACTATGGCCCCACCCAACAAACCACCGAAAGAGGTACCGAAGACGGTGAGGAGCGGAATAAGTGCGTTACGGAAAGCGTGAATGAAGTAGATTCTTCGGTTGCGCAAGCCCTTAGCATCCGCCGTTCTTATGTAGTCGGATTGGAGAACGTCCAACATGGATGCCCGACCGATTCTGGTAAACTGGGCTGCTGTCGCTAATCCTAGGGCAATAGCAGGTAAGATTGCCTGCTTAAATCCTAAGGGTGTCCAGAAGGGTTCGGTCATGCCTCCTGTTGGCAGCCAACCTAAGAGGACGGAGAAGACTAAGATCAGCATGGACCCCAACCAGAAGTTGGGGACCGATATACCCACCAGGGATGCCGTGGTCAGCGTCTGATCGAGGAAGCTGTTCTGCTTCATCGAAGCGAGGACGCCGAAGGGAATTCCAACTAGCATGGCAAAGATTATCGCAGCAACCGCTAGATTAATCGTGTTGGGTAGTCTAGCTAAGATTTCATCGCCTACATTCTGCTTCGTGGTATAAGACGTGCCGAGATCACCTTTTAACAGGTTCTCCATATAGTTGAAGTACTGCTCGTGGAGAGGATCATTCAAGCCCAAATAGTTTCTCATGCTTTCAATGTCCGCTTCCGTTGCCTCAGGTCCTGATAACATGACCGCTGCATCGTTGGGTGTCAGCTTCATGGCGATAAAAATAATCAGGGTGATGGCTAATAAGAGAAGTACGGATTCTGCTATTCGCTTGAGGATAAATTTAATGAGATTAAGCAAGGGCCCCTCCATCTACAATAGGTCTGCGTTAGTTAGCGAGTTAATTGTTGCGTTTCTATCTATATTCTTTATCGCTTTACTTGTGTATATAGTTGTTATCTTACATCTGCCAGAAACCCTTGTCAATGCAGGTTCTGGCAGGTTTCGTTAGAATATTGACCAAAATATTGGAGGTAAACGTTGTTATCCTTTAACAATTGCCTGTATTCTAGTAAATAGCCTTGTCGCAAATTATTAAGGAAAAGGTTTAGAATATTAAGAGCAAAAAAAAGAAAAAATTAAATTGATCCAAAAATGGGATCCATGAGACATTTGATGGAAGCATATTAATATTTCAAGACGCAAAAAAAGCCACCGGCAGGTGGCTTCCTATGCATTTTCGGTTGGCATTATACAGTAGAGTACAACACTACTATAGTTCAACTATAGTATGCTTAGTCCTAGTCTGCTATTAAGTTCCCTTAATAATCCATGAGATGAAACCATGAATAATCTATGAGAGGAAACCATGGTCCTTGAGGAAGTGGGCAATGCCATTGTCTTCATTGGACTTGGTGATATGGTCAGCGACAGCTTTGGTTGCCGGCGTGGCATTGTCCATAGCGACACCAATACCCGCCGCTGCCAAAAGAGGTGTGTCATTATCCCCGTCTCCGAAGGCAAGAATTTGATCGAGGCTGCCTCCAACCATCTTAGCGAAATTCGTTAAGCCGACACCTTTGTCGATACCCAGGGGCATGGCCTCAAAATAGATGGCGGTGGAATAAGTCATATAGAGGCGGCCGGCGAACCGCTCTTGAATCCCATCCACATGAGGTTCAATATTCTCCTGGAAACCGGCGATCATCATTTTATCGATGTCTTCCATAGGTTGAGCGAGGCTGTCGACGGACACCATCGTCATATCGTTGATTCTTTTCAGATAGTTAACGTCATCCTTGGTGGGTGTGTCGGTGAAGAGGGTCCCCTCCCGATAGGCTGCCCGGGATAAGTTCTCCTTGGGCCATGCTCCAAAGTACTCCTCCACCAAACTTGGTTCTATCTTCTCTTGGTAGATAAATTTCTGGGTTTTGCAGTCGTAGATGCTACCACCGTTGATACCGATTAGGTAGCCTTCCGTTTCGTCCAAGCGCAAGGTTTCGATGAAATTTTGAAGACTGTGGACGGACCTGCCTGAAACCAGCATCGTACCTATGCCCTTATCTTGGAGGCGGTGAATCGCTTGTTTGGTTTCCTCGGCTAAACTTTTGTCGTCCCTTAACAACGTGCCGTCCACGTCAAAAGCAACATACCGTATCTTATCCTTGTTAATCATCTTTCTCCCTTTCGCTTTTCCTTTTACAAATAACTCATTATTCCTTCATCACATAAATTATAGCGGATATATCTTGCCTGCAAAATTGGAGGCAGGAGGTAGGCGTACTTTACTTGACTGAGCATTCTCTTCCGAATGGATGACTGCTCTAACAGAAAGTAGTCGATCTGCTCCATATCGAAGCGTCCTTCTTCTTGGAGTTCGCGTTTTAACCGGGACATGGCCTCCCTAAGCTCTTCCCCGCGTATCGTCGCGTAATAGGAATTCCAATAAATTTGGGGCGCTCCGGTTCCCATCTTACTGCATAACGCAAGGTAGAGGGTGCGTTCCCCCGCCGTGCCGCAGAAGAGGGTCATGCTGGACTCCCCCTTCCCCGAATCATTCCATTGAATTAAGGAGTCACCGATATACTGGTCTTGAAGCCTTAGAAAGAGCTCTTCCATCTCGGCATTTCCCTCGATGAGCCTTGGTGGAAATTGAATCAAATCCAGCATCTTCTTCCTGAGGTTGCCGGTGACTTCTCCGCCATGGCCCCCGAATTCGGGCGCCTTACCTGCTTTAGCCAGGTCAACGCGGATTTTCTTGCTGGCGTCTTCGATTTCGAGGATGTGCCAGACCTGGGCGGAAAGCAAGATTCGGGCGCCGACCATAATTTCCGGGCTCAAGGGTATGGCCCCTATCCTTTCCTTGCCATAGAGGACTTCATATTCCTCATCAGAGGAGAACATAGCATAAAAGTCAAAGCGGTTGGTAACAGGCTCTGCCTTTAGGCCGAGGATATAGGTTGGCTTTTCCCCTTCGATTTCCTCTAGGTAATCCTCTTCCAAGAGGTAGGCTAAAAGCAACTGAATCTCTTCCAGATTGATATTTTCCCAAAGCGGATTTCTTGCCGTAAAGTCAAGAATCTGATCCAAGTTGAGCTCGGAGTATTCCAGGATGGAGGCAAGAATCTGGTGGGCTAAAATATCGTAGGGTTTGAGGGGCATGGCTACTGGATCCAAGTCGTTATTGGTTACCATCTCGATAGCGGCAAGGCCTTGAAGTAGGGACCAATCGTTGGTGGCAAAGAAGTGGAGGACGCTGGGGTCTCTGACTAATTTACCCGTGACTGGGTCTCGGTGTTCACCGCGGCCGCTTCGGCCTAAGCGCTGAGCTAAGGAAGAAGAGGAGTGGGGTGCTTCCACTTGGGTGACCGCATCCACAGCACCGATGTCGATTCCCAGCTCCAAAGTCGACGTACAGCAGATGCTAAAGCGACCGCTAGGTTTCTTGGCAAAGGCTTCCGCCTCTAAGCGAATATCCTTCTCCACGGAGGAGTGGTGGGCAAAGACGGAGATAGGCAATTGGTAGCGACTGACTCGTCGAATGAGGGCATTGGCAATCTCCTCTACCCGCCTCCTCGAGTTAGGGAAGATCAACATATTTTCGTTTTTCACATGAGTGAAGATAGCGTCGTAGAGGTTCTTTCGGTTGTTTTGGTTATCCAGTCCAACTTCCTCTTGGTTATCGGTATTATCCTCATTGCGTTTACCCGGTAGAGGAGGTTTCCCCTTCTCCAATATTATTTCTTCAGGAAAATAATCCACGTCGACTTCCAAGCGGTTCTTGTTTCTATCCAAGAGAATGGAGGTCGGTTGGTCAGAATAAAAGAAGTTCTTGGCGTCGTCATAATTATCCGGCGATATGGTGGCGCTCATGCCGATAAATCTGCATTTCGTCTTGGTTCGCTCGACCAAACGAGCAAGGAGGGATCTCAGCTGTGTTCCCCGCGCTGTTCCAAGAAAACTATGAAGCTCGTCGACCAAAATCCACTCCAAGTTGGAGAAGAGTCGTTCTACCAGTTGGGGTTTGCGGTCGAGCATGGCCTCCAGCGACTCAGGAGTAATGTAGACGATGCCTGAAGGTTTCTGCTCCAGCTTTTTCTTTTGGAAGACCTTCCCCTCTCCGTGCCAGGCCACGACTGGGATTTCAAAAGCTTCACACAGCTCATGAATTCTCCCCACCTGGTCGTTGATTAAGGCAATAAGAGGAGATATGGCCAATATCTTCACCCCATCCTCCCAGTTTTCCACTTGGGAGATGGCAGGAAGGAAGGCCGCCTCAGTCTTCCCCGACGCGGTGGGCGCGGCGAGGATTAAATTATGATCATGCTCTGCCACCATCTTGATCGTTGCTTCCTGAATCGGACGAAGCTTCTTCCACCCTTTTTCATAAATGTACTGGCGTATGGGTTTGCTCAGATAATCATAAGCGTTGGCCACATTCCCTCCTTCCCTAAAATAAGTAGGGGACGCTAATTAGCGCCCTCTACCTTAAATCACGTCAATCTCAAAGTCGTCATCGTGGTCATCTTCATCCTTGACCACGTCGCCGAAGCTACCAAACCGCATCTCAAGCAAGTTATCGATGCTGACATCCTCATTCTGACGAGCCAAGCTAAGGAGTTGAAGGAAGTCCTTGATAACCGCTCTCGGGGTGAGGAATTCGCCTGCTCCCGGTCGATTCAGTTGGGCTTCCATGTAGGTTTCAATCTGCTGCTCGTCGAAGACCTGTTCACTTGGTTCAACGACCTGATAGATATCCTGAAGCTTCTCCAACAGGGTGAAGATTTCTTCTGCTGTCAGCGGCTTTAGAATCTGAACAGTGGCATGAGTATCAACCAACTTTTCCAGATTCTCCTGTTCCAAACCGAAACGGCCTTTCAAAGCACCATAACTGGACATGCCACGTCGTTCATTAAAGACGGTATTTCGTGTGGCGCCCAAGTTAATGAAGAGCCCCTGGACCTCACCTGTCTTGCACACATTGTATAGGTTCAGAATTCTCTCATAATTTTGCTCCCTAGTCTGAGACCTAGGTAGCTTATATAGGTTGACGACCTCATCGAAGTTAAGGACAAAGCCGCTGTAGCCGACTTTGCGGAAGAGGGCGGTTAAAGTAAGTATCATGTCCATCCAGTTGTCATCATTGACAATCTGGCTGATGCCTAGCTCCCTTTTGGCTTCTGTCTTCGTGGTAATCAGACCGCCAATCCACCGCAAAGCTTGAAGCTTGCGGGATACATTGCCATCCAGCATACCCCGTAAATATTGGACGATTGCCTGTCCCAGCTCGTAGTTCAAACTGGAGGTCCCTAGGGATTCGATGGTCTCCATGACTCGCTGCTCGGCCAAACGTAGAGCTTCCTTATTTGCTTCGCCCACCTTCGTTACATCGATGCCTAACTCTGGAAGCCAGGAGCTCAACCACTGCTCCAGTATGGAGGCAAGGACGTTCCCGTCGCTTGCTCCTCGCGTTCTCAGTTGATTGATCACTTCCTGATACAGGGCAAGAGCTTTTCCGTCAGAAGCGTGAAAGCGCCTTGTTGGTGTCAAATCCACGGTAGCTGTAACAAAATTATTCTGCAAGGCAAACTGCTCGATGGTCCTCAACATGAAGCTCTTGCCTGAGCCGAAGTCGCCGACCCAAAGCCTCATGTCGGAACTACCTTCTTCGACGCGGTTGAGTATGCGGAAGATCTCTTCCACTTCCCTATTCCGTCCTACCAAGAGATGTTGGATACCTATAATGGGAACTACGCCGCCCTCGAGGGCGGTGAGGATCTGGTCGGCTTCTCTCGGGCGAACCGGCCTATCCTGTTGTCGAGTATTCTTCCTTACCATGATCTCTCCTCTGTTTCTAAACTTTCTCTTAACCAATCTCTATCCCAATCATCGACGATAAGGTGACCATCCTCAAAGAATAATAATTCTGCGCCAATATCGTCGAATGCTTTATTATTTATCTGTCCTATGAATACTGTTTCGGGCAAGCCGGCTTCCTTGGCAAAAGTGGCAAGGTCCGCCCGACTTACTCCTCCTTCGCTTTCAAGGAGGGCTAGTAGTAAAGCCCGCTCTTCCGATGTCCATAGATTTTCGGTAGCTTCTTCATCACTCTCCGAAACTTCTACTTCTTCCTCTTCTTGAACAATTTCCCCAACAGTTTCTACCTCTTCGGCAGCCACAGGTAGTTCCGTTTCGCTCTGCTCAGAAGCTAGCAAGGATTCCTTCTGCTTTTCCTCTTCCCCGGTTTCATCCTCGTACTTCTTCATGAAATCATCGACCAGCTGCACCGTTTTGGCTAGGCTGACTCGAGACGCGTTAACCTTGTCGAAGTCGAGTTTAACCTTACGGAAGCGGGGCTCTTGCAAGGCTTGAAGGATAAGAGCGACGTAGCTTGCCCACAAACCATTGGCGAAGAGTTTCTTACCAATATTTTCTTTCCTGAATAAGCTTCTCTTCACTTCCTCTTCCTTTAAGAACTTTGTCCGAAATTCCGACAGACCCTCCGGGAAGGGTTCGGTTTGAATCCAGTCCTCTAAACGGGAATTCTGGCTATCGTTAAAGAGCTTGCTGACATCATATTTTTGTATCTTTACCAGTTTATGATTCTTCCGCCATTGGAGGAAGATATTTAAGCGCTGGAGATTATCTGACAGGCGGTTACTTTGATGGACAAGAATCCGGTTAGCCGTCTTCTCATCTAGTTGATCCAAAAGGCTCAAAAGCTCTCGGTCACTGACTTTTCTTTCATCCAACCAAGCGTTGGCTACCTTAACCCCATACCGGGTTTCGTTGCATATCAAAGCAAGGTCATCGACATTCAGGTCAGGAACGACATAGTTTTCCATCATGGCCTTCAAAGGCTCGCGGACAACCTGAGGTAACCGGCGTTGCAGTTCTTCTTCGTCGTCGCTGACGCTTAGCTGAGGAAAGCCTTCGATAGCGTCGCGGACTTTGATTTCGCAACGCCGTAGAAGGATGCCCATCAAGTCGTAGCGCTTCGGATTGTTGTGGTGCCTGTCTCCGCTAACAACGCTAGTGATATAGCGCTTCATTGTCAGGTTTCGCCAGTTTTCATCCCCTTGCTGGATTAATTCCTCGAGATAATCACAGACTCGGTCGTACATGGCCAGGATACGAATCTTTAAGGGTTCAATAGCCCAGATGAAGGTCATTCGCAGAGGTTCAACCTGGAAACGATTCATTTGCTTTTCGGTCACAGGATGTTGGCGGCGAATCGTGCCTTCCCTGTCCCACCAGACCCTTTTCTCCCCCAAGGCAGTGTAACCAAAATACTCATAAGTCTGTGCATCAATTTCCGGAAGAGTCTCAAGGAGGCGGTTGCCTAGATTGACGAGGGCATTGGTCCTCACTTGACCAAAGGCATGATTGAAGTAATGGAGATAGGAGGAAGATGTGCTGCCCACCTCATCAGGATTATAGTGGGTTAACACTAAATCTCGGCTATAGTAATACAGCCGTTGCAAAAGAACCGGGCTGAGAAAAACCCCTTCAAATTGGGCTTCCTCTTCCCCGATCAATTTCCAAGGGTTTCTTTTATGGTAAGCAAGCATGTTGGCAAAGCTGGCCATATGCTCATATACAAGTTTTGTACCGGTGTTAATCAGGCTCTCTTCCTCATTGAAGTGGTTATTTCTGTTAGGGAAGAGTTTTTCTAACCAAAAACCATCCGGTTCGTATGTTCTTTTCTCTATGTAAAAATTGGCTGATTCCTCTGGGGTCTGCCTCTTATTTCCTTCTTCTCGATTTTTGGGCGTAACTTGGCCACTTACAGGGGATGGACTAATAACATCCTCCTCTTCGGCTATGGTTGACCCTTCTACATCAGAAACGTCCCAAACTACACTTTTCTTCATTCGCTGTTTTGCGCGCTCTAATAGTTCTGGATCTTTTAATTGAGATAAAAGCCACTTGTTGAATTCGTCATAAGAAGGCATGGTATCCCTCGCTTTCTTGGTGCCGGTAATAGAGCTATCGATTATAAATACCCAGATTTTCTAAGATAAAAGGGTAGCAAAAAGGTCTTCAGGAAAGATTCCTAAAGACCATTTTATCATAGGCAGCTAACGTTTGTTTTTCCTATTTGCTAGGAATACCGCCAACCGCTTCCTTATAGGTTGGGACGATGTCGCCAATCTTCTGACGAATATCGGTTGGTTCCGTATAAACATAACGGTGCAATTCTTCCAAATCCTTAAAGAAGGCTTCCTCATCGAAGGTAATTGGCTGACCGATTTTAATTCGCTTGTTTGCTGTTTCCTTGAGACCCTCTTCACTCATGAGCATCTCTTCATACAGCTTCTCACCGGGTCGTAAGCCGGTAAAGGCAATCTCAATATCTTCATCAGGTTTGTAGCCGGACAGCTTGATCAAATTCCGGGCCATATCCACAATCTTCACCGGTTCACCCATATCCAAGACGAAAATTTCTCCACCTTCGGCGTAGTAGCCTGCCTGTAAAACCAGGGAGACCGCTTCCGGTATGGTCATGAAAAAGCGCTCAATCTCGGGGTGCGTTACCGTGACAGGTCCGCCCTCTTCAATCTGTTTTGTAAAGATGGGGACGACACTACCGCTGGACCCTAAGACATTGCCAAAGCGAACGGCAACGAATTCGGTTACACCCTTGCCATTCATGGACTGAATAATCATCTCGCACATTCTCTTGCTGGCGCCCATGACATTCGTAGGGTTGACCGCCTTATCGGTAGAGATAAGCACAAACTTTTTCGTCTGATATTCCACTGCGGCTTGGGCAACATTTAGCGTTCCAAAAACATTGTTCTTGATAGCCTCGTTAGGACTATCTTCCATCAGGGGAACATGCTTGTGGGCAGCCGCATGGTAAACTAAGTCCGGCTTTTGATCGCGGAAGATTTCTCTAACTCTTTCCTTGTCTCGTACTGACCCAATCAGAACCTCTAAATCGAGGTCGGGATAATTCTTTTTCAATTCCAACTGGATGCCGTAGGTATTGTTCTCATAGATGTCGAATATGATGAGTTTCTTGGGGGAATGGCCCGCGATTTGCCGGCAAAGTTCCGAACCAATCGTGCCACCGCCGCCGGTCACCAGGATGGTCTTGCTACAAATATAGTCGAGAATCTCATCCGTATTGACTTGGATGGGGTCTCTTCCCAACAGGTCCTCCAAGTTAACATCGCGAAGACGTAAAAGGTCAACTTCCCCTTTGATTAACTGGTAGACACCGGGCAAGGTCTGCAGTTGGCAACCTGTCTCTTTGCAGAGGTTTAAAATTTCTGCTCTGTCCGCAGGAAGGGCGGTTGGAATAGCAAAGATAATCATATCGACATTAAGTTCCTCAGCGACTCGGATAATGTCATGACGATTACCGTAGACCTTGATACCTTCCAAATAATGGCCTTGAATCTGTGGATCATCATCGATGATGGCAACGACCTTGTTACGGAGCTGGTAGGAGGTTTTCATTTCCCTGACCATGATTCTGCCCGCTTCACCCGCGCCAATTACCATGGTGCGGATTCGCTCGCCTGCTCCGCCAGCGTTCTTGGCGTGCCCCGTCTCAAAATACTTATAGACGCGATATAGGAAACGGCTGAAGACCGTCAGAATGACTAGAGCAAAAAACTCAATAAAGTAGAAGCCGTAAGGGACACGAATCAAATTAGGTACCAAAACAAAAACCACGGCTTGTACCAATATACTAGTTAGCGATGCTCCGATAATCGACAGTACCTCTTGAGTTCCTACGAAAGCTAGAATCGTCCGATAGAGCTTCCAGCCGGCGAAGATTATCACTGTCAAGATGGTAAAGATCGGTGCAAATTTTATACTTTGTACTAACAGCGATTCCGGGATTTTCCCATATTGGAAGTCGTAGCGAACCAATAGGGACCCAAAATAACTGGCATTGAATAATATTATGTCCAAAACAATCAAAACAAACGTTGGTATGGACCTGGAGTAAGATGTTCTCTTCATGTTATCCTCCATTAAAATAACAAAAACGTACAAAGAAAGCTTGCACTTCATACGTCTGGGATAAAGTCCACTCTGTTATTTTAACTCTTTTGCTGTTTTTCACAGCCATATTCTTTAAGGAGCTTAGTAAACTCCTGGATGATATAGTCAACCTCTTCATCGGTTAGTTTCGTATGCAAAGGCAAGGTAATCTCATTTTCGTAATGCTTGAAGGCATTTGGAAAATCTTTAATATCATAACCTAAGTTCTTATAGGCTGTAAACATAGGCAACGGTTTATAGTGCACGTTACAAGAGATACCGGCCTCGCCCATTTTAATGATGAATTCGTTTCTCTTTTCTTCCCCAATTCCAGGGATGCGAGTGATGTAAAGGTGACCCGATGATTCGTGTTTATCGGTATAGTGGTCTAAGGTCTCGACACCAAAAGGCCTAAAAGCAGCATCAAAACGCTCAATAATTGCTTTTCTTCTCGCCAACAAATCGGGATAGCGCTTCAACTGAGCCAACCCCAATCCGGCAGCCATATCCGTCATATTGCACTTGTGGCCTAAAAGCTCGATGTCATACTCCCAAGATCCGATAACAGTCTTAGATAAGGCATCTTTACCTTGGCCATGCAACGACCACAACTGAATCTGCTTATAGATGTCTTCATCGTCTATGCCCGGAATCTCTTTCCAAGTCAAGGCTCCCCCCTCAGCAGTCGTAAAGTTTTTTACAGCATGAAATGAGAAGGCGGAGAAATCAGCGAAGTTACCAACAGGCTTATCTCCGATGCGGGCACCGAAAGAGTGGGCAGTGTCGCCAAGAATAATCACCCGATTAAAGGCTTCTTGAATCTTATTCTCTGCTTTAAATAAATGTTTCTTATTTTCAACGAGGGCCATCATCCGGTCATAATCACAGGGCACGCCTCCAATGTCGACAGGGATAATCACTTTCGTTCTCTCATTGATCAAGCTCTCAGCTTGGTCGTAATCCATCTCTAAGGAATCCTCTTGAGTATCGACGAGGACAATTTTAGCACCGACATGCTCGATAACGGAAGCGGATGCGGTGTATGTATAGGCGGTTGTAATGACTTCATCTCCCTCACCAACACCTAGCAGGCGGAGAGTCTGTTCAGCACAAGCGGTTTGCGAATTTAAGCAGACGACTCGGTTGGTTTGTAAATAATCCGCGAGTTGTCGTTCAAGTTCTTTTGTTTTTGGACCGGTGGTTATCCAACCAGATTGTAATGCTTCAATAACTTCATCAATTTCCAATTGGGTAATGTCCGGTGGTGAAAATGGTATTTTCAAAATGTTACTTCCTTTCTTGCCTTCTACGTACGAGTAAACTCTTCATAGAAGCAAATATCCGCCTCATATCATACCACATCTCTAGATCTCCTGAGCGAAGTTTAGCTCTCTTTCGTTAATATTAACACTTTCGGCGGAATCAAATCTGAAATAATTACAAATAAGTAACAATGTAAATAAATCGTAACTTTTCGGCCTCTTTTCGTTGCATTCCTGTAAATATTTTGTTACTATCTTTAAGTATTTTCTAGTTACCACCTCAGAAATGGCGGTAATAACGGGTTGTAGGTGAATAGTATACTCACCGAATATCTAAAAAATGAGGAGAAACAAATTGTTTTACAAAGAAAGAATCAAGAAACTAAGTACTTATGTTGTGGCTTTGAGCGCTTTCACTTTTATAGCAGCAAGTGGTTCACACGTCGCAGCAGCAGAAGAAACAACAAGCATTGAACAGCATATTACGGCAGAAGAAGCCGAGACTACAAATATAGCTCCACTGGCAACACAAGAAAGCATCACAACAGAAGATGCTCAAGCATTTGAATCCATCGAAACTACCGGTAAGCCAAGCAAGAATTTGCCACCAGTCATTAAAACGGGATGGCAACAAGAATCCGGTTACTGGTACTACTACGATCAAAATGGGGAGAAGCTAACGGATAACTGGTACTGGTTACAAGACTTCCAAGGCAACTATACTTGGGAATACCTCAACAGAGATGGTCAAGCTATCGACCAGATTTATGAAGACCTTGGTTACGTCTGGTACTCACAAGCCGGTCCCACCGCTGGTTACATGACCGGTTGGCAAGAAGCCAACGGTTACTGGTACTACTACAGAGACTCAGGCACTCGCGTCTACGATTGGCAGTTTATCGATGGTAGCTGGCGCTACTTCCGCCCTACCGGAACAATGGTCACCTCCACTTGGGCTTGGTTACCAGTCAATGGCGGATCTTCCTATAACTGGAAATTCTTCGATTCAGAAGGAAGAAACTTAGATCAGTTCTTTAATGAAAATGGAAAGATTTGGCTTTCTCAAACCGGTCCTTCTAAAGAATACTTTAAAGGCTGGTGGGTTGACCCTACTAACAATATGATCTACTACTTCCGCGAAACTTCCGGCAGCCGTGTAGACGGATGGCAATACATTGATAACGACTGGAAATTCTTCCGTGTCAACTCCGGAACCCAAGCCTTTGGTTTCCAATACATCGATGGCAACTGGTACTACCTCAACGACGACAGCGGTAGCCGTGTTACCGGTCTGAAGGACATCGACTCCGATCTTTACTACTTCAGAAACAACGGTTCTATGGTCAATAACAAGTTCGTTAAGCTCAACGATGGCTCAGCTTACTACTTCGAGTCCGACGGTAGAGCGTACACCGGCCAAAGAGTAATTGATGGTGTTTTGGTCATGTTAGATGCTTCCACAGGAACAGCACAATATTCCGATTATGTATGGCCAGTACCTGCCACAAAGAGCATCACCTCTTATGTAGGTTGGCGCTGGGGTCGCTACCACAACGGTATCGACATTGATGGAGACACCGGAGACCGTATCATCGCTACAAAAGCAGGTACCGTCCACGACACCGGTTGGGACAACATTTCTGGCTACTATGTTATTATCCGCCACGCAAATAACGTCTACTCTCACTACTACCACTTATCTAGCATCAAGACTTATACCGGTGCTAAGGTAAGCTCAGGACAGCTTGTTGGTTTAATGGGTAACACGGGAAGATCCACCGGATCTCACCTCCACTTCGAACTCCGTTCAGGCGGCGTTTGGGGAACCATCCTGAACCCAATGAACTACCAATACTTGGACTCCAATACAAACAAGTTATTCACCCCTCGATAAAATAAGAAAGCCAGTTCCCGCTGCAAGCAGCAAGGAACTGGCTTTTTTATTTCTATCAATTGTTCAAAACCTATTCTTTAATTACGGTAACGGGCATTCCGCCATACAGTAATCGATATACGGAAGGCATAACGCTTGGTTGGACATTCACACAACCGTGGCTTCCTGCAAAGAGATAAGCTTGCGGATTACCGAAGCTGCTAGCAGCCTGCCAATTTGCATCGTGGATACCATAGGCCCCAGAAAATGGAATCCAATATTCTACCCACGACCTGTAGTCAGCTCCGGTTAGATAGGTTCCACCTGCATAGGTGTATTCCACATAGAAATTACCTGTAATCGTAGGGGTCGATGGTTTCCCACCGATAATCGGTGTGGCGAGAGCCAGCTTTCCACCCTTAAAGATCCACATATATTGGTTTTTCAGGCTTACGAGAACGTGGTCGTTGCCGACATAACGAGTCTTTGTTAAGGCACCATTACTGTTATAGACCGTCAGATAACCACCTCTGTAATACTTACCGTCATATGACCAACATGCATCCACTCTACGAACAATACCTGTGCTGTCAGCGTAGTGCTCAACCCCATTGAAGTAAAGGGTGGTGCTAGTCACCATATAAGGATTACCCGTCGGTGCTTCTTGGAAGTAGTACCAATGGTTGTCAATAAATTGGCGGCCTGTAACTTGAGAACCTGTTGTCGGACGGAAGTAGTAGTATTTACCGTTCAGTAGTTGCCATCCCTTAGCGTAGCCCTTGGATGGACCTTCCATAGATAACCAAGCGTTTCCGCCACTGCGATAGTACTCAACGAGATTCTCACCTTTAGCATTGAAGTACTTCCAATTGGAGGTGCCATCAGATAAAGGCAACCATGCCCAAGTTGAATCCACCATGGTACCCGTGTTGCGGAAATATCTCCAACTACCATCGATGAACTGCCAGCCGAATACTTGAGATCCGCTGGTTTCACGGAAGTAGTAGGTGTATCCATTGCGGTATGACCAGCCTTTAAAGTAGTCCGCTCTTGGACCGGCTTGGGCTAGCCAAGTGTTACCGTTTTGTCTGAAGTACTGGTCGATACTCTGACCTTGGCCGTTAAAGTACTTCCATACACTCTTGCTGCCGTCTTGAAGGGGCAACCATACCCATTCAGATCGAACAAGGTTGCCGTTTGCTCTAAAGTAGTACCAAGCGTCATCGATCCATTGCCAACCGCTAACTCGACTTCCGGTGGTCAAACGGTAATAATGCCATTGGCCATCCAGCTCAGCCCAACCCTTCAGGTATCCTTCATTAGGACCGGCTTGAGAATAGAAGACGTTGCCATTTTCGGTATAATCTTTACTTTGGGCGATACCATTTTCATCGAAGTACTCCCAAGTATAATTACCTTCCATGTCGGATAACCAGTACCAGCCGTCTTTCAGTAGCACGAAGTCTTTAATATAGGACCAAGACGTTCCATCAAACTGCCATCCATCGGTGATTACTTCGATAGGATTCTCTTCGTTTGGAGGATCAACAATAGGATCTTCAACTGAATCCTCGGTTGGTACTTCTGCCTCTGCCTCAGGTACAGCCGACTCAATCTCTGTTTCGGTTACAGGAACTTCCTCTTGAGGGAGTGTGGGTTCCTCAAGCGTGGCAGGTTGTTCTTCACTAGTGCGGTCTACGCTTTCGCCTTCAACAGGTTCAACTGATTCAACGACTGCATCTTCACTGCGTTCGGTTGGAATTTCATCAAAACTTTCTTCAATGACGAAACTTTCCAGCTCCACACTTTCACTATTCTCTGCTGTTTCCGCTCTTACCTGACTGCTTAAACCAATAACCATAATAAAAGCGAATACAATAGTTAAAAAACGTCGGCGCATAACAAATCTACTCATAAATCTATCTACTCCTTGCTTCATTTTTACAAAAGTTTTTCTGCTAATTTCATTATAACCTATATCATTTGTAACCACTGTTAAATCATCAATCTTGCGATTATATTAACTTTTTCTTTTAAGACAAAAAGAAGACCTTCTGAAATCCTCATGCAGAAGCCAGCAAAAATGCTGTGGCTTCGAAAGAAGATCCAGAAGGTCGCTTATTTATTTCTTACAGTGGTAAATGGAAACCATTCAAACCAAGGAGTTGAATGATACGCATATAGTTTTTGTACATGAGGTTAAGGTCTAATTCACCGTCATGGCCCGCTAATTTACCGCGGCTGGTGTATTGCCACATACCATAGTCGCCGGTGTAGCTCGGCTTGCTAACGCCATAGTGAGCTACCCAAACTTCAGTATCCATTTCATCCATTCTCAGCTCATTTCTTAACCAAGAAGAAGAGGCATATAAACCACCGTAGTAACCCGCTTGTTCCAGTGTATCTAGGAATGCTTGACCAACTTTAGTGAGCTCAGTTGCATTCAACGGCTGTTGGTGGTACGCGTCTTCCGTATCCCAATAGATTGGGAGAGCAAACTTCTTACCGTTTAGTTTGTTAATCATGAAATTGGCTTCGCGGACAGCTTCTGCTTGCGTGTCGGCACAGGAGTACCAGTAGCCACCAATGGGCACGCCTCGTTTAGTGAACTCTTCGTAGTAGTACTCGAAGTGGTCATCGTAGTAAAGGCTAGAGCCCGTTCCGTACCCGGTGAAACCAACACGGAGGATAACGCCGTCGATTTGCTTGGAAATCTCATCCAGGTCCATTTGTAATGGCTTTTGATAGGAAGAGATGTCCAAAATCAAGAGTTCTCCATTTAAGAAGGTGTTGCTATCCGGATCAAACTCGGTTGTGAGGCCAGTGATTGGATTCACATATTCGTAGCGATAGCTGCCATCGTCAAGCATCGTGATGGAAACTCGGTCATAGGAAACCGCCTCATCACTGCTATAGTGAAGATCTTTGGATGTAATGATTTTGTCGTTTTGCCAAACCACGCCGTCTTGATCTCCGTAGTACTTCACATCGCCGATATAGAATTCGGCATTCTTCATTAAAGCACCGCTATCTTTAAAATAGCGCCAGTAACCGTCGATAAACTGCCAACCGTACGTTCTTGAACCAGAACCCATACGGTAGAAGCTGGTTATGCCAAATTCATCGGTATTCCATCCACGGACGTATCCTTCATAAGGACCTGCCGTCGAGAGGTAGCTGTAACCATTCTCATGGTAGTGCATTTCCAAATTGCTGCCGTTGTCTTCAAAGTATTTCCACGCAGCTCCTTTATTGTTGATGAGAGGTACAAAACCCCATCCACCATCGATGCGAGTACCTGATTGTCTGATGTAGTACCAGCTGTCATCAATGAACTGCCAACCGTATGCTGCTGTTCCAGAGCCTTCGCGGAAGTAGTAGGTATAATCGTTCATTTCATACCAACCCTCAACATAGCCGTCCTGGGAACCAGGTTGACTCAACCAGCGGTAGCCGCCAGAGTGGAAGTATTGTAGGACATTCTCCCCGTTGGCATTGAAGTATTTCCATACATACTTCTTGCCGTCCTTTATGGGAACCCACGCCCAAGTATCTTCCAACATCGTTCCTGTATCTCGGAAATAATACCATTCACCTTTGATTAACTGCCAACCTGTTGCTCTTGCTCCTGTCGGTTGATAGTAGTACCAGAAGCCGTTCGCTTTTAACCAACCGGTATAATAGCCCTTGAGAGGACCCGCTTGTGAATAATAGAATTCACCGTTTTCCTCAAAAATCTGATCGATCGCTTGGCCATGGATGTTTAGTCTTTCCTTAAATTCCTTACCATTAAAATCTTTAAGTACATACCATCCATTAACGAGCTTCTTTCCGTTGCGGTAGTAGTACCATGAGCCATTTTCGCTCTTCCAACCTTCATTGTGGCTATCCGTTTCTAGCAGTTCGCCATCCGGATTGTTACCTTCCTCTGCAGATACGGGTTCATCTACTTGATCATTGATTTCTTGTTCAATGATTTCTGTCTCCCGCTCAGTGGTTTCTTCCACGCTCTCTTCCGGTAGCACTTCTTCGGATAAGTCCTCTTGAACGGGCAAGCTGACCTCACTGGCCGTAGTACTTTCCATTACGCTGCCTTCTTCACTGCTAACCGCGTCGACACCGTCAACGGAATCGGCATAAACAACATTGCTAAGGGCGAAGAGGGTTAAGCATACAAGCGTAAAGATAAGGCCTGTTCCAACTTTTAATCTCTTTTGTAACATTCAATTAACCTTTCATCAACATAAAGCTACTTCATTCCAAATAAATATGACTGTATCGTTCTGTTACTGCCGTGATTCAAACTGCTTGACAGTTATTATCCTTAACCGAAACGATCAGGCTACCATTAGCCGGTCATTCATAACATGTTTATTGTACTCAAAGTTTACAACTTTGTAAATTTTTCAATGTCGGTATTTCTGTGATAGGATGAACTAACAATAGTCTAAAAGGAGACCTTATTCGATGAAGAATTTACTAATCCTACTAACCAATTATTTCCCCTACTACAAGGGGGAAGAATATCTGGAAAGTGAACTCCCCATCTTAGCGAAGGAGTTTGACACCATCATCATTTGTTCCTGTATGATTGACGATAAGCAGGAGATGACAAGGACCGTTCCCGACAACGTAATCGTGATTCCATCAGGGGTTGACCACGGAAAAAGAAATCGCCTACATATGATTGCCAAGGGCTTGAAAACGAAAGAGCAAGAAAAGAGAGAGCTCACCTCCTCCCAGAAGATGTTTGCCAAGTATTTTGAAGCTCGTTCGAAAATGATTAGTGAGGCACTAATCGAAAGAATCAAAATGGAAGATTTGAAAGATTTCGACCGCGTAACAATTTACTCCTACTGGATATATGTCACCGCTCGTGCAGCTATTGATATCAAAGAAGAACTTTTTGCGGATAGAAACCCTCTCATCATTTCGAGGGCTCACCGTTACGATCTTTACGAGGAAGAAAACAAGCTTGGCTTTCTTCCCTCCCGTGAGTTTATCTTCGACAACTTAGATTACGTTTTTCCGGTTTCCCAGTCCGGTAAGGATTCTATCCTCCACCATCACCCAAGCTATGCCGATAAGATTATCGTGGAGAAATTGGGGTCCCAACCGAATGACCTTCGCATCGAGCCGGTTACCCGACCCTTCCACCTCGTCAGTTGTTCCGGGATACGTGAAGTCAAGCGACTCAACTTGATCATCGATGCTGTGAAGATTCTCCTCGATCGAGGACTTGATGTTAAGTGGACCCACCTTGGCGCCGGTGAGCTTGAAGATGAAATAAAAAAATATGCAGGCGATAATTTACCTAAAGATAGATTCCATTTTACGGGCCATATCAACAACCAAGAAATCCTCCCCTACTATGTCGATAACAAGGCTTCCCTCTTCGTTAATGTCAGTGCATCTGAAGGGATTCCTGTCTCCATCATGGAGGCAATCTCCATCGGTTTGCCAGTGGTCGCTACGGATGTTGGCGGAACCAGAGAGATTGTGGTAGACGGTAAAAACGGGACCCTATTGCCCGAAGACTGCACTGGTGAAGATGTAGCTGATGCCATTGAGAAGATTTATCACTTGAATCCTGAAGAATATACGGGTTTATCTGACGAAGCTATGGCCCTTTGGGAACAAGAATATAATGCAAAAACCAACTACGAGAACTTCGCCCAGTGGCTAAAAACGACAGACTCCAATTCTAAAGAATAATTAATAGTTACAGAAGTTACAACTTTGCAACAACTTAAAATGGCTAATTTTCAACATTTGTAAGGCTATTGTTATCTTTCTGTATCCGGTTTGTAACTTTTCCTCGACAAATTTTCCATTTATTGGTAGTATAGCTAGCATGTAAAGACCAACTATTACACGTAAACCAATGGAAAAGAATTGAAAGAGGATTAAATCGTGAATATAAGAAAGATGGCTAAAGTAGCCTTATTTTGTTTAGTGGCAGTTTTTGTCTTCCTCATCCCGAACGATGTTGAAGCAGCCGGAGAAAATGGATTTGTCGAAAGAAACAACGAAACGTATTATTACTCAAACGGAGATTTATTGACTGGTTGGCAGTACATAGCCGAAGCCGGTGGATGGTACTATTTCTCCCCTAGCAACGGTGCAATGTTAAAGAACGGCTTCTACTGGTTACCGGATAACAACGGAAATTACACCTGGGAGCGTTTAAACTATGTTGGTTTAGCAATAGACCAATACTATTATGAGAATGGCAACACCTATTACTCTCATGCAGGCCCTGAACAAGGTTACCACCAAGGGTGGATGGATAGAAATGGCTATAGCTACTACTTCCGTGAAGGAACCGGTTCTCAAGTATACGGTTGGCAGTTTGTGGACGGCTACTGGCGCTACTTCAGACCAACAGGTACCATGATGACGTCAACTTGGGCGTGGCTACCTATCAACAGTTCAACGAGCAATTGGAAATACTTCAACGAGCAAGGTCGCTCGATTGATCAATTCTGGAACGAAAACGGTAGCATTTGGTTATCACAAAGTGGACCAGATACAGATTACTACAAAGGTTGGTGGACAGACCCTGCTAACGGAATGTCCTACTTCTTCCGTGAAACCTCAGGCAGCCGAGTTACCGATTGGCAAAGAATCAACGGCAAATGGTATTTCTTCCGCCTCCACTCCGGTACGCTAGCTTACGGTAAGCAATACATTGAAAACGACTGGTACTACCTCCATGCAGATCAAGGATACATGGTTACCGGTTGGGTTACCGTTAATGGTCAAGAAGAATTCTATGAATCCAGCGGAAAACTGAATCCTTACAAGGCAGAAGAACAAGCTGCAGCAGAAGAGGCAGCAGAGTCTTACTCTGGTTATCCAATGGGCGCCGGCTCAACTAGCTCGTATAGCATCGGAACCTTCGAGTGGATGGGCATCATCAACTGGCAAGGTAAGACCTTCTCCTACTACTCTGAGCGAGTTCTTCCTGGTTACGGACTCCGAATCCCCGGACGCTACACCTCTGATGGTTTCGTCCGTGATGGCGACGGTTACATCGTACTTGCAAGCGACTATTACGCAAAGGGAACAATCATCTCCACACCATTCGGATCAGACGGTAAAGTATATGACCGCTTCGGTACAGGACAACCTGCTTACCGTTTCGATGTCTACACAAGATAAGATAGTAAAACTGTAACGATAATAGAAAAAATAATGCCCCAAAGGCTGGATATAAAATCCAACTTTTGGGGCTTTTTGTATTCACTCAATTTCTATTATTACTTAATAAACCGACCTATAAAGTGTCTCGATTCTCGGACTTGTAATACATAGGTTAGGGCAAAGTACAGTAGCATGGCCAGCAAAGTGACCAACCCTATACGAAGAACGATGTTTAAATTAATGAAGAAGGACCAGAGGATGACTACGGCAAGGCCCATGATAGCAGCGGCTAGAGCCATCTTTACCAAACCTTTAATCGGTGCTCGTAAACTAGCTGTGGGAAACCTCTTCTTGTAACAAATAATGGCGTAGATGCCTGCTGCCATCATGCCGATGGATGAGGAGAGCGCAAGGCCATTGATGCCAATAA
>CAYMYX010000026.1:0-23269 GCA_964394795.1 uncultured Peptoniphilaceae bacterium | reverse complement strand
TTCATGGCTGCTTCCCAGAGTGAGGACTACGATATTCGCCAACTCTTTGACGACACCCTGGTTCAAGACCGGGATGTCAGTGCGGTTACCTTCGTTGATAACCACGATTCTCAACCAGGTCAATCCCTGGCCAGCTGGGTTGACAACTGGTTTAAGTCCATCGCTTATTCAGTCACGCTTCTTCGTCCTCAGGGCTACCCTTGTATCTTCCGAGGAGACTGGGATGGGATCGGCAGTATTGGCTACGATGGAATTAATAGTGACTTAAAGAAGATGCTATTCCTCCGTATGCATTGCTTGGGTGACCACCAAGATGACTATTGGGTAACCCCTACAAAAATTGGCTGGGTTAATTACGGTAAAGGCGAGAACTCCAGTCCGATGGCGGTTTTAGTTTCTACCGGAGATATGGACCACGAACGGATGTTTGTCGGAGAAGAATACAGTGGCCAGCTATTTATCAACTGGACGAATCCATATGAAGAGATTTATATCGATGATGAGGGCTTTGGCGATTTCACGGTAGGTCCTGGATCCGTTTCCTGGTGGACAACGGAAGATATCTTCAATCGCTACCAAGAAGAATTCGGTGAGATTGAAGATTAATGAAATTCTATGCCGTTCGTAAAGGAAAAAAACCGGGCATCTATTTGACTTGGGATGAATGCCAAGCTCAAGTCCATGGTTTCAAAGGAGCCCAATTTAAGAAGTTTGAAAGTCGTGAAGAGGCCGAGGCATTTGTGCGCGATGAGGAGTATATCAATAAGCATGACCTAGAATCCTTGCCAGAAGGGGTCATGGTTGTCTATGTTGACGGATCCTATAACATCGAGAAGAAGACCTTTGGCTACGGTATTGTTAGCTTTACTGCGACTGGGAAGAAAACCTATTGTGGATCTCTCGATGGAGATTATGCCGACCACCGGAACGTGGCAGGCGAAGTGTTGGCTGCGACAGAAGCCATCAGGATGGCCCTCAAAGAGGGGATGAAGGAAATGATCATCCACTATGACTATGCTGGCATCCGCCATTGGGCATTAGGGGAGTGGAAAGCAAATCTGGACCTGACCCAAAAGTACCAGCGGTTCGCACAAGAAGCATCGAAGAAGATAAAGTTGGAGTTCGTCAAGGTAGCCGCACATTCTGGCGACAAGTACAACGAAGAGGCGGATATTTTGGCCAAGCAAGGTTGTGGCTTAGGAAAAACGCCTTGATAAAAATTAGCAAGCAAAAACTCCCTCTCGCCGAGCATCGGTGGGAGGGAGTTTCGTTTGGGTTTATGCGCGAGCTTGTAATTCGCTTGTGCAGTGAGGGCAACGAGTTGCTTCTAGAGCAATCTCAGTCTTGCAGTAAGGGCATTCCTTCGTGGTAACTTCTTCTTCCTCTTTTCTGCGAAGGCGGTTAGCGGCCTTAACAACAAGGAACATGACGAAGGCAATGATCAAGAAGGAGATGATGGCATTGATGAACAAGCCAACTTGGAAATTGATGTTTCCAACGGACACAGTCCAATCCTTGAAATCTACTCCGTTCAAGAAGAAGCCAAGCAATGGCGTAATGATGTTTTCAACGAGTGAAGTAATCACAGCGGTGAAGGCAGAACCGATGACAAGACCAACGGCCATATCCAATACATTACCCTTAGCAATAAACTCTTTAAATTCTTTTAACATTAACTTTCCTTTCAATAAAACCTATAATTTCGAGATAATGGTCTAGCAAAATTAGACCAGTCATATTGTACCGTAATGGGTTACTTTTCTCAAGACAGTTGCCGAAATAATCGTACGAACACATTCATTTCTACTAATTCTTAACTAGTTATTAATTTATTGCATTCATGTGGGTTGCGGATAACATTTCCTTTTACTTTTCACAGGTTTCCTCTATAATGGTATCAAATAATCCAGTTGAAAAAAGAGGAGGAAGAAAATGCTATTGTTTGGTATCATAGCCATTGCCGTCGGCGTAGCTGCGATTGTACTAGCTTTTCAAAAGCTACTATCTATCACCAGGCTACCAGCCGGCAATGAAACTATGCGGTCCTTAGCGCGCCGCATCCAAAAAGGTGCTTATGCCTTTCTAAGGCGTGAGTACACGATTATAGCCGTACTTATCGTGGTTCTGTTTTTAGTTATAGGTTTTGCGATTGGTGACAATGGGTGGTTAACGGCCATTGCTTTTTTATTTGGAGCACTAAGTTCCATGGTTGCAGGTCTGATTGGAATGAACTCTGCTACCAACGCCAATGTTCGCACAGCTGAGCAAGCTAGAACTGGTGGAATGAATCATGCTCTCCAAGTGGCTTTCTCATCCGGGTCAGTTATGGGCTTGGTCGTTGTCGGTCTAGGCGCTATCGGGATGAGTATCTTCTACTTGCTGTTTGAGAATGTTGCTATCCTAACCGGTTACAGTCTTGGTGCATCCTTCGTTGCCTTGTTTGCTCGTGTTGGTGGCGGTATTTACACTAAAGCAGCAGACGTCGGAGCCGATCTTGTCGGTAAAGTCGAAGCGGGCATCCCCGAGGATGACCCACGTAACCCAGCGGTTATTGCAGATAACGTTGGTGACAACGTTGGTGACGTCGCGGGCATGGGCGCTGATTTATTCGAGTCTTATGTCGGTTCCATTCTATCCGCTTTCACTCTAGGTGCTTTAGCCTTCAACCTTCAAGGTGTTCAATTTGCCTTTGCCCTTATTTTTGTCGGCATTGGGGCTTCCATCGTGGGAATCCTTTCCGTCAGAGGCAGTGGAGACCCTCAAAAGTCTCTGAATCGCGGAACTTTGATTTCAAGTTTGGCCATGATCGCAGGAACCCTAATCATGAGCTTGATTATCTTCGGCAATCCAATGCCCTTTATTCCGGTCGTCGTCGGTGTACTCGTCGGTCTCTTAATTTCTAAAGTTACCGAAATCTACACCTCTGAAAGTTTCCCCTTTGTCCGTAAGATTGCGAAAGAGTCTGAAACGGGACACGCAACGAACATCATCGCCGGTCTATCCGTCGGTATGAACTCTACAGCCGCTCCTATGGTCTTCATTGCCATCGGCGTAATCGTCTCCTTCTTCTCCATGGATGGTTTCAACATGCCTGGGCAAGTATTGGCAGAAGGCCTCTCCGGCCTATACGGTATCGCCATCGCAGCTTTAGGTATGCTCGGCACATGCGCGATTACCATCGCGGTCGACGCTTATGGCCCAGTTGCAGATAATGCAGGCGGCATTGCTGAGATGAGCAACCTTCCTGACAACGTCAGAGAAATTACTGACCAATTAGACTCTGTTGGTAACACCACCGCAGCTATCGGTAAGGGATTTGCTATCGGCTCAGCCGCATTGACCTCCCTATCTCTATTCGCCTCCTTCACTCAAGCTGCAGGTCTTGATGGATTGGACATCACCCAACCATTGGTCATCGCCGGCGCTTTCCTCGGCGGTATGTTGCCTTTCCTATTCTCCGCTTTGACCATGACGGCGGTAGGCGACGCAGCCAACGCGATGGTCCAAGAAGTTCGCCGTCAGTTCAAATCTGATCCTGGCATTCTAGCAGGCACATCAGATCCGGACTACGAGAGATGTATTTCTATCTCCACAGATGCTTCGCTGAAGAAGATGGTCCTTCCCGGTCTGCTTGCTGTAGCGTCACCTGTAGTCGTAGGCGTTGTCCTCGGCGCAGAAGCTTTAGGCGGCCTCCTTGTTGGGGCCTTGGTCACCGGTGTTTTGATGGCCATGTTCATGTCCAACTCCGGCGGTGCTTGGGATAACGCGAAGAAGTTTATCGAGAGTGGAGCCCATGGAGGCAAAGGTAGTGAAGCGCACAAAGCAGCCGTTACCGGTGATACCGTAGGTGACCCTTTTAAGGATACCTCCGGTCCATCCATCAATATCCTTATCAAGTTGATGACCACCGTCTCCTTGATTTTCATTCCTTTATTTATCTAATCTGACAGGTTAACGAAGCCGACTCCTCAATCTTAAGCGAGTCGGCTTTTTTCTTTACAATTATTCACTATTGAAGACAAAACCCGTTAAAGATATAGTATACTTAATAGTTAGATGGAGGGTTATCATGGTAGATAAGGGAAAGACATCCGCATTTGTCACCTGGGCAAGCAATCAAAATCGAATAAAGACAGTTGTTCTGACCGGTAATCGGGTGAATAATGCTGCAGTTCAGAATAAGGATGAAATCTACGAGTGGGTGGTCGCGGTTAGTGAACCGGACCTTTTCTTGGACCAAATAAGTTGGGCTGATTTGGATCTAGGACCCATTCTTCAAGATTCCCGCTACATTCGAAATGACAAGCCATTTATTCGCTTGCTTTTTGAAGACGGCACCAGATTTAATATCTGCTTGGTGACCCCAGAAAAGATGGACGAAATCCTGGAAAAAGATACGCTCTGTGAAATCGTCCTAGACAAGGACAATAAGTATGGGGCAAGGAAGAAGCCTACTGACTTAAGCAGACGAATCAAGAAACCTAGTGATGAACAGTTTCTATACTACTGTGATTCCTTCTTCACGGAGATCACCGATGTGGTCATGTACCTCAATCACGATAATCTCCTAGCTGCCCAGATTGCCTTTGCCCGAGCCAGAAAACCGCTTATGTCCATGGTTGAAAGTTCAGTATCCGCAGAGAGTGAGTACACGTTGAATCCGGGACAGGATCGTGTCAACCTCAATGCCTACCTTAAGGATGAAGACTACGAGTACCTCCGCGACACCTATGTCCGCACCACCAAGAAAGATCTTTGGGACGGCGTCTTTAAGTCCTGCGTCCTCTTCCGCCGCATGGGCCTTGCCTTAGCAGAAAAACTACAAGTGGAGTATCCGAAAGAAATGGACGTCCACCTCTTAAAATTATTCCGGAACCTATGGGAGGAAAGCCGATGAAAAAGTCTTCAAGAATATTCTTATTCATCTTATCGCTTCTGCTCGTCATGCAGCCATTATCACCGGTCATGGCAGAAGATACGGAGTTACCGGGTCTTGAACAACATTTTACCTTCTTTGATGAGGTGCCCACGATGCTTATCGGCGAGCCAACCACCGGGAAGATTCTCTTGGAAAAGGGAATCGATGAATCCTATGGCGTAGCCTCCATGTCAAAGATTATGACCTACTACATCATCAAGGAGGCAATCGCCAACGGTGAGATTGCCGGAAGCGATATGGTCACCATCTCAGAATCGGCAGCCTACTACAATAACTGGGAATCCTCCAACTACGGCTTGGAAGTCGGCATGCAAAAAAGCGTTAACGACCTCCTTACCGCACTTATGGTAGTATCGGGTAACGATGCTGCCGTAGCACTTGCCGAACACCTATCCGGCACAGAGGAAGCCTTCGTTCAGCGGATGAACCAAGAGGCAGTCGAACTAGGCCTCTTCGAATCTACCTATGTCAACGCCTCAGGCTACACCGCTTTAGACGGTTCGATGAACTCCATGTCAGCTAGAGACTTATTTGACCTCACCCGTATTGTTATTGAAAAATACCCTGAGACGTTAGATTATGTGCACATCCGTGTTATCGAGGAACGGGAGAGAGAATACGTCGTGGACTCTACCATCAAGCGGTATATGGATGGAATTCCCGGCATGCTAGGCTTAAAAACGGGTACCACTAACGAGGCAGGTTACGGCTTCACCGGTGTGTTTGATCTTGCCCAAACCAATGCCAGTGCTAATTTTGACGTTATTACCATCGTCATTGGGGCAGATGATTCTGACCAAAGGTGGAGAACGACCAAAGAACTCGTCGACTTCGCAGCCGGGTCTTTCTCTGAGCAGCAGCTTGTTGATTCCAACATTCCAGTAAGTCGCTATGAGATACCAACAGCCAATGAAGGTTCTGTTGTACTCTATCCGGCAGAAAGTTTTTCAACAATTACCTACGCCAACACCATAGCTGACATTCGTTACGAAATCTATGATGATGTGAAAGCGCCAACAGAAGCTGACCAAATCTTTGGATCCATCTACATTTACCAAAATGAAGAACCCATCAAAAAGATTGACATCGTGGCTCATAACGAAACTACCGTAGCCTCATGGTCTGTTCGTTTGCAGAGAGCCTTCGAATCCTTCTTCGGTTTCCTGGTTCAGCTCTTTCAGTAGTCGATAAATAGATAAACAAAATTAGGTTAGGAGGGTTACCTTTGGCCACCCTCCTGCCTCTCCTATGTTGCAATAGCTCAGGTGGATAGAGCGTCCCCCTCCTAAGGGGAAGGCCGAGGGTTCGAATCCTTCTTGCAACGGTAATCTAAAGGCCGAAAACCTTCTTTATAGCAGGTTTTCGGCACTTTTTGATTTTGCTGATAAGAATCTCAGCATGACCAAGTAGAGCACCCATCGATACATTGGAAATCTGTCGATGGATTTATGTATTTCCAAGCACGTTGTCGCTAAGAGGGTAATAACGGTTGCGGCGTTGGCGGAAAAATTAGAATCTAAGGAGAATAAATGCATGTGCGGAATAATCGGATTTACCGGTCAACGACAAGCCGCCCCACTGTTACTCGAAGGCCTTAAAAAGCTAGAGTATAGGGGTTATGACTCCGCGGGCGTAGCTGTACAAGGTAGTGAAGCCATCTATCTTGAGAAAACGTCCGGTCTCGTGGAGAACCTGGTCCGTCTCACCAACGACGGAGCAGATATGCCGGGTACCTGCGGGATTGCCCACACCCGTTGGGCTACCCATGGAGCGCCCACTAGTGAAAACGCCCATCCCCATATTTCCTCAGACGGCCGCTTCGCCGTAGTACATAATGGCATTGTAGAAAACTACGCCCAGCTTCGGGATGAACTTATCGATGAGGGTTACGAGTTTGCTAGCCAAACGGATACAGAAGTCATCGCGCATCTCCTTTGCAAATACAATAACGGTGACCCCAAAAAGGCAGTTTTACACGCCGTAGCTCGGCTAGAGGGATCCTATGCACTAGGCGTAATTTACGTCGACGCACCTGGTACACTCTATGCCTTCCGAGAAGCCAGTCCCCTCATTTTAGGGCTAGGTGTTGACGAAAACTGGTTTGCTTCCGATGTAACGGCGCTCATCTCCCACACGAAAAGCGTAATCTATCTTGAAGACGGCGAATTAGCCGAGTTGTCACCTGAGCATGTCACCGTCTGGGATAGCACAGGGCAGGAGCTGCACAAGGAAGTGTCCCGAATTGCCTGGGACATGGAGGCTGCCGAAAAGGGCGGCTATGACCACTTTATGCTCAAGGAAATTATGGAACAACCTAGAGCGGTTAGCCAGACTGTAGAACCTCGCATACGCGATGGAAGAATCTCTCTAGACGATTTCGACATGACAGAAGAGGAGCTTCGGAGCATTAAGCGCATAGTAATTACCGCATGCGGTTCTGCCTACTACGCTGGTTGTGTAGGCAGTGATGTCATCGAAGCCTTATGCCGAGTCCCTGTCACGGCAGAACTCGCCAGCGAGTTGCGCTACAGCGACCCCATCATAGACGAGCACACGCTACTCTTGGTTCTGTCCCAATCCGGTGAGACGGCGGATACCATCGCGGCACTAAAGGAATGCAAAGAACGAGGAGCAAAAACCTTAGCTATAGTTAACGTAGTTGGGTCTGCCGTCGCGAAGCTAGCTGACCACGTCATCTACACCCATGCGGGACCGGAAATTGCTGTTGCCACCACCAAGGGTTACACGACACAGGTAGCCGTACTAAATATGTTCGCTATTTGGGCGGCAGATAAGTTGGGCAATCTTTCGGCAGACCGTTACGCCGCCTTAGTAGAGGGCGTGCGAGGAATACCTGCTGCAATCCAGAGGGCCATAGACCTGAATCCCCATGTAGCGGACTTGGCTTCGACGTACTATGACAACAACTCACTCTTCTTCATTGGACGGGGTCTTGACTATGCGGTCAGTCTAGAGGGGTCTCTAAAGCTTAAGGAAATCAGCTATATTCACTCGGAAGCATACGCCGCAGGGGAGCTGAAGCACGGCACGATTGCCCTTATTGACCAGGGGCGGCCGGTGGTAGCCCTCGCATGTCAGGAGAGCCTATTTGACAAGATGATGAGTGCAGTCCAGCAGGTCAAGGCCAGAGGAGCTAAGGTGTTGGCTGTAGCTATCGAAGGTAACCGCAAGATATTCGCGGAGTCAGATGATGTCCTCTTCGTACCAGCCGGCGATCCTCTACTCGCACCAGCGGTGGAGATAGTACCCTTGCAACTTTTCGCTTATCACATTGCAAAAGTCAAGGGTTGTGATATTGATAAGCCCCGTAATTTAGCGAAATCTGTTACGGTCGAATAGAAAATCCCCAGACGTTAAGCGTCTGGGAAAATAGATGAATTGAAAACGTTTTTATGCTATCATGGAGAAAGAAATTAGTATAGGAGGGTGTCTTATGAAGAGGTTCGAGACGGAACAGATAAGAAATGTAGCTTTGGTTGGCCATAGTGGATCTGGAAAAACAGAATTATCAGAAGCAATGTTATACGAGGCGAAATCAATATCCAGAATGGGTTCCAAAGAGCAGGGAAATACTGTTTCCGACTATGACAAAGAAGAAATAGCTAGAGGAATTTCCATGAATCTAAGCGTACTTCCTCTAGAGTGGAAAGATAATAAAATCAACATCATCGATACTCCTGGATACTTTGACTTTGAAAGCCAAGTCGTTAGTTCAATGAGAGCGGCAGAATCTGCGCTTCTTGTAATTGATGCAGCGAACGGTATTGAAGTTGGTACGGAGCTAAATTGGAACTATGCCGAAAAGATTGATTTGCCACGTGTTATCTTCTTGAACAAGATGGATAAAGAAGGCGTGGACTTCAATGTGAATATTTCCGACCTTCACCAACAATTCGGTAAGAAAGTCGTTCCACTAACGCTGACATTAGGTATGGGCGAAAGCTTCGAAGGCTTAATCGATATTATCGATAAGAAGGCTTACAAATACGACGGATTCAACAAAACTGAGGTTGAGATCCCAGAGATTCGTGTCGCTGAAATGGAAGCGGCTTACGATGAAGTTGTTGAACTTATTGCAATGACCGATGATGACTTAATGGAGAAGTACTTTAATGGGGATACCTTTACGACTGAGGAAATCAATAACGGAATGACCGCAGCGATGCTTAACGGTTCCTGCGTTCCTGTTATTGCCGGTACCTCCCAAGGAGCGGGCATCGACTTGCTACTCGACTGCATCGTAAAGTACATGCCTGCGCCAAACGATGAAAGAGCTCACTCTGGTTTCCGTCCAGTTGAAGGCGAAGTGCCAAAAGCAACTAGCGACCAACCAACTAGCGCGGTAGTCTTTAAGACAATTATCGATCCTTACGTAGGTAAGATTTCTCTCTTCAAGGTAGTTACAGGTGAAGTCAGAAAAGATGGGGTCATCTTCAATCTCACCCAAGGTAAGAAAGACAAGGCAGCGAACTTGTTCTACTTAAAAGGTAAAGAACAGATTGACACGGACCATGTCGTCGTCGGCGATATCGGTGCTTTCTCCAAGTTAGACTTCACCCATACGGGTGACACGCTCGGCGACTCTGAAAATAAGATTGAGTACAAACCATTTAAGTATCCTGAGTCTACGTTAACCTTTGCTATTGAGGCAAATGAGAAACACGACGAAGATAAATTAGGACCTTCACTACAGAAGCTTCAAGAAGAAGAGCCAACTTTCCAGGTGGAAAGAAATAAGGAAACCAATCAATTGCTCCTCCATGGTATAGGTAACGTCCAATTGGAAGCCATGATGAAGAAGTTGGAAAAGAACTTTGGTGTAAACACGCACCGTGTACCTCTGATTACCGCTTACCGTGAGACAATCAAGGGCAAGAGTGACGTTCAAGGCCGCCACAAGAAGCAATCCGGTGGTGCCGGTCAGTTTGGTGACGTTCATATCCGCTTCGAACCTATCGAAGAAGGTTTCGTATTTGAAGAGGATGTGTTTGGTGGTTCCGTACCGAAGAACTACTTCCCAGCAATCGAAAAGGGCTTAGAGGATGCTATGGCCAAAGGCCCACTAGCGGGCTACCCTGTAACCGGTGTTAAGGCAACACTCTATGATGGATCTTACCATGCGGTAGACTCCAACGAGATGGCCTTCAAACTGGCTGCACAGATTGCATTCAAGAAAGGTATCGAAGAGGCAGATCCAATCCTGTTAGAGCCTATCAACGCTTACGAGATTACCATTCCTGACACCTACTTGGGCGACATCATGGGCGACATGAATAAACGCAGAGGACGTATCCTCGGCATGAACCCAGACGAATACGGCAACCAAGTCGTATCTGCAGAAGCTCCAGCCGCTGAGATGGCAGAGTACGCGATTGACCTTCGTTCAATGACTCAAGGCCGCGGCTTCTTCACTACACAGTTTGCTCGCTATGAGCAAGTGCCAAAGGCTCTTCAAGACGAGATTATTGAGAAGAGTAAGGAAGAATAAGAATACTTTTATTAATAAGACCAGAGTTGATTACAACGATCAGCTCTGGTTTTTATCATTTTTAAATCATCTCAATAATTGTTGAGTTTTAGAATTGGTTTTATTGCCGCACACTAAATCATTTATATGTGATTATGAAAACAAAATAAAATCATCTACCAAGATTTGACAGGTGGGTGACTGCAACACCATTAATAGTTAAGATTATTACTTGATAGAATCTCACTTCTATTTTTATAGGAGCATAGCATATGATTAATAAAATTAAGTCGCAAAAATCATACATCTTTACTTGCATCATCGTTCTTTTTATACTTGCCCTCGGCTCATGCACTGCAAATGTAGAAGATAATGAATTTACTGAATCATCAATATATACTGGAAAAATAGATAATCATTCATTTAATTCACAATTAGAAGCGGAGATCACGACACCCATTTCAGGCGAAGATTTACCCGTAGATAAGAATCAATCTGTTGAACTTGTTTGGATGATAGCTGAACCTTATGAAGTTGTAGAGAATGAGGACAGTACTGTAGTAGATGAATTACGAAAAACATGGGAAGACAAATTAAATAGTATTCTTGAGTCCGAAGGGGTGAACTACCACATAAGAATGGAAGGTTTTGCCGCTACGAAGGAGAATATGTTTAATATGAAGAATAACGATCAGACTGTGGATTTGATTAGTTTCTCAGGAGCCTTCCATGATAGTGATGAGAATGCTTATCAACTTAGTGCAAAAGAGGGAATATTACAACCACTAAGTGGTCTGCTTGATTCGGAAGAAACTACGGGACTACGAAATGCTATTTCCGAAGCTGATATTGCATTAGCTACCATTGATGGAGAAATATTTGGCTTGTCTACACTACTGCCAACACTTTTGTCTACATCTTATGATCCCATTATTTTCGATGAAATGGAAATCGCAATTGATGAAATTGATCCGAATTTACTGAATAATCATGACTTTCTAGTGGAGTTAAAAGAGACTTACAATAGAGTGCCAATCATAGTTCCATATATTAGTGATGGTTATGACTTAGGGCTATATATTTTACAACCATGTGATGCCGTTGCCTTAGGGGAGTCAGGAGAATTTGAAAATTTGTTTAGTACAGAATTATATCGAAACAGAGTAAAGGAATATTTGTCTCTAAAAGAAGAAGGGCTTCTGGAAATAGGCATACCAGATAGCAATACTCTGGTGAACTTAACCTATCAAGAATCTTTCACCACGAAGCCATATGTTAACCAATATACTTTTATAGAAGATGGGGAACTAGTTGAAAAAGAAGTTGTCGTAATTCCAGATACTAGCCGTCCAATTTTACAATTATATTGGGGTGACTGGAAAACCGGTATAGCCTCCTGGTCCGATAAAAGTGAAGAAGCTAAAAATTTCTTAGTCCGTTTGTTTACCAATCCCGAAATTGCTAATTTAATCCAGTACGGAATAGAAGGTGAAGATTATTCAATCGACAATAAAGGTAATCTCGTAGTTTCAGGCGATTCAATGGCTGTAAACCTCTTTGGTCGTGTGTTTACTAATTCCTTAATTACATATTCATCTTCTTCTATGGCGGATAATAAAGCTGAGTATCAGAATTGGTTTATGAATACCTATGCTTTAGATTTTCCATTTGGATTTAGGTTTAATCCTTCATCGGTGTCAGCAGAGATTAAAGCATGTAATCGTGTCTTAGTACTCAATAATTTTAATGAGCCACCATCAACTACATATCAGCGTATTAGTACACTACAGATTACCGATATAGATAAAGAGGTTGATCAATTAGTTCAGGAGTTACAAGAAGCAGGTATAGATCGAATTATAGCTGAAGCAAATAAACAACTAAAAGAGTGGAAGGGAGATCGTTAGTGATGAAAAGAGTACGATTTACCATAGCTAATTTAAAAATGGTAGCAGTCATTCAACTTATACTTCTTTCTTTTCTTTTGATTGCTTGTGGGCAAGATGAAGTTGACGAGAGCACCATGACAAAATCGTATTTTCAGCCTGCAGGAATAGAAGTAGCTACTGAAGATGGTTTTTATCATTTGAACAGAACTGACTTCCTTTGATTCTTCTGTTATTCGCTGTGATTATTAGCATAAGTTTTGTACGAGGGAATTTTGCTACTAGAATTGCAAACAAGCGATGGAGATTGCGATCTCGGAAGACACACTCAAGTTTATTTAGGCATGAAATATATAAAATCCTTGTCACACAAAAGGGAATACTAGTTTTCGTATTCCTTGCCATTTCCCAGGTGGTAATAGCAAGTAATCTACCACCGATAGGTTCTGATGAATTTTATTATCAGAATTATATGGAGCAGTTATCCGAGTTATGGAACGAAGATAAGGAAGAATTTATTGTTGATGAACAAGAACGTTTCAACGATCTCGATCAGTTAGCTATGGAAGCGCAAGAAAAATATAATCGTTCAGAAATAAGTGAGCATGAACTATCTGCAACAAACCAGTATGTGGCCACTAATAAACTACCATTCAATAGTTTTCTAAAAGTATTGGATAAAGTCGATATGATGAAGCAGGGGGAAGAAAAGGAACAAGTTCTTGTGTATGAGACCGGTTATAATTTGTTGTTAGGGAAATCATATTTCGGTTTAAGCAATGAACTTATCCAGATTTCTATTTTTATAGCTTGTCTCATCGTTTTGTTGACTCTTTATATGGCTGAAGAGTATGAAACCGATATGATAAATATTATAAAAACCACTGTGAATGGCAGAGATAACTTGATTTCTACAAAAATAATTCTGGGTTTATTGACTACTATTATCATGTATATAATTAGCTTTCTCCCATCACTTTTGATGGTCAACCAATTATATCCACTGAATAATCTTAGTGCGCCTCTAAGTTCAATATCTTCCATGGATTATGTTATGCCTGATTTATCCATCAGCATAGGAGGATATCTGTCAATTATTTACATTATTAGGTTTGTGGCTGCAGTTTGTACATTCCTTCTTAGTTATATTGTCGCTTGTAAATTGGAGCGGAGTAATGTGGCGATTGCACTTCTCACGACAGTAACAGTAGTCCCCCTACTATTGAGGATGTTGGGCTTTGAATGGGTAGATCATGTATCACTTAATGCCTTCTATTCTGGTAACATTCTATTCAACTTAATAGAGAATAGCTATGCCATTATCGCGTTGATCATCCCAATAACGTTGATTATTTATTCGTACAGGTCCCTTAGGCAACACTGGAGTTAGCATCTTGACAACGAAGGTAAAAGATAGTAAAATACAAATAGTTTCATTACGAAACTATTTTTTTGTTAACAAAGGTCAAAGTTGGTCAGAAATGAACGTGCATTCCAATCATCGATGGATGATTTATGCGTTTATCGTCTATTGGGCATGTTTGGGATAGGAGAGATTATGTCAGGTTTGACAGGAAAGATCGAGCATTTTTTGCTGGATTTATTAGACAAGAGTGAGGATGGGACACTGGAGATCGGCAGGAACGAGCTTGCCGAGTACTTTAACTGTGCTCCGTCGCAGATTAATTACGTCCTCAAATCAAGGTTTACTTCCTACAAAGGGTATTATATTGAATCAAGAAGAGGCGGGTCGGGCTACATCCGTATTTCCAGAATGGAGATGCCGGAGGATGACCTGGTTCAAAGCCTCCTCAACCAAGTGATTAACAGCGATATTACCAGCGATAAGGCAAAGCATGTGCTCAATGCCTTGTATGAACAAGAAGCTTTGAATTTAAGAGAACGAGACATCATGATACACGCGGTGGACGATAATGCCTTGCGGTGCGTACCGGCGGCAAGCCGTAACCACGTCCGAGCAAGCATAATGAAAAATATGTTACTTGTCTTTTTGTTGTAAGTGTTTATGGGTAATTTAGATATTCCCAATAGGATAGATTAGATGGGCTTGCTTGCAAGCGTTAAATATAAGAAGGAGACATAACAATGAAATGTGATTTTTGTTCTAACGATGCCTCTGTAGAAATCGTCGTTTTTGTTGATGGAGAGGCGCAAAAAATACGGATGTGCTCCTCTTGCTATAAAGAGAAATTACAAGAGATGATGCAGAACATGCCTCAAGAGTGGGGCGGAGTTATGCTTAGTGAGCAGCTCAATGCCATGCTGGAGAAAGCAGAGGAAGGTGGCTTCTTCGAAAGCATGGAATTTAAGGTAAACCGCAATCCTCACTCCGGGGAAGAGAAGTTCACTTTCCAGAAGATGAGCCAAGAGAAGCCGATCGAAGCGGATTCGAAGAAGAGCGCAAGAGATATTGCCTTCGACGAACAGCTGAAGAGCTTGCGCAGAAAACGATCGGATGCAATTGAAGAATTAGAACTTGCTCTTGAGCAAGAAGAATACGAGAAGTGTGCAAAGCTGAGAGATGAAATCGCAGAGATTGGCGATGCTCTCGTACGAATGAACGAAGAAAGGAAGAACCCACATGGAGTTTAAACGAACACCGATGCAAAGCCTCATGCAAGCGTCAGCTGCAGAAAGTTTTTCATTTCGCCATGATGTGATTGATTCGGAACACCTGCTTTTGGCCATGCTAAAAACTGGCGGTCCCGAGACCCACGCCTTAACTCAGGCGGGGGCTAATTATAATACACTGCGTAAGGTAGTCTTGAGCAATTCCGAAATCGGTAGCTCGGCTCAACCTGCTACCCACGCATCCAGCTCGGCTCGTCGCTTGATTGAGCAGGCTCAGCAGATGGCCCAACAAAATGGGGAGAAGGAAGTCTATGCGGAATATGTCCTCCTGGCTATTTTGAATGACCGTACCAGCTTAGCGGCTGTAATGCTGACCATTGCTGATGTCAATAAGCAAGCTGTCTACCATAATTTGGTTAATGTTATTCAAGAGGAGAAGGCAACCGAGGAGCAAACAAATCTTAGCACCTACGGTAGCAACCTGAATGAGCAAGCGAAGAATGGTAAGATTGACCCGGTTATCGGCAGAGATAAAGAGATTAATCGCGTCGTCCAAATTCTGTCCCGTCGTACCAAGAACAACCCCGTACTTATCGGTGAACCCGGTGTTGGTAAAACAGCAATTGCTGAAGGGTTAGCACAAAGGATCGTTACGGGAGACGTTCCTGATATCATTAAGAAGAAGACGGTTTATTCGTTGGATATGGCCTCCATGGTCGCCGGTACCAAGTACCGTGGTGACTTCGAACAACGCCTCAACGACACAATCGATGAGCTGATTAACAGGGATGACGTAATCGTCTTTATCGATGAACTCCACACCATCATTGGTGCGGGTTCTGCGGAAGGAACGCTAGATGCGTCTAATATCCTGAAGCCTGCCCTTTCCAAGGGACAATTGCAATTGATTGGTGCTACGACAATCGAGGAATACCGTCAGAAGATTGAGGAAGATGCCGCTTTGGAGCGCCGCTTCCAACCTGTCCTTGTTGAGGAACCTTCAAAAAAGGATACCATTGAAATTATTCAAGGCCTTCGCGACCGATACGAGAACTTCCACCACGTTATCATCACAGATGAGGCGATTGTTGCAGCAACCGACTTAACGGACCGCTATCTGACTGACCGTCAATTACCGGATAAGGCAATCGACGTTATCGATGAAGCGTTGGCAAGAGTCCACGTGGATTCTTTCAAGATCTCCGACCAGCAATTGGAACTTGAAGAGAGGAGAAAGCGTCTGGAAGATGAAAAGACTCAGGCAGCCTTGACCCAGGAATTCGAGCGAGCAGCGAAATTGCGCGATGAGTTAGAAGAGTTAGATAAAGAATATTATGACCTTCTTGAAGAAGAGGGCAGCGACAGGGAAGAGTGGCCAAGCATTGACTTCGACCACATTGCTTCCATCGTTTCCCAATGGTCTAATGTACCGGTTACTAAGCTGACGGAAAAGGAAAGCGAGCGCTACCTGAAATTAGACGAAAACTTGAAGGAAACAGTTATCGGTCAGGATCATGCGGTAGATACCATCTCCGCTGCCCTGAAAAGAGCAAGAGTAGGCTTGAAGTCGCCTGACCGTCCTATCGGATCCTTTATCTTTGTCGGTCCTACCGGCGTAGGTAAGACTTATTTGGCTAAGCAAATTGCAGAAACTCTGTTTGGCGATCAATCCAACTTGATTCGTATCGACATGTCCGAGTACATGGAGAAGTACTCCGTATCACGATTGGTTGGTTCAGCCCCTGGTTACATCGGTTATGAAGAGGGTGGCCAATTGACGGAGGCAGTACGCTCTAAGCCCTATTCGGTAGTCCTCTTTGACGAGATTGAGAAAGCTCATCCTGATGTGTTTAACATCTTGCTTCAAGTTTTGGATGACGGTCGTTTGACCGACAGTAAGGGAAGAACGGTAGATTTTAGAAATACGGTTATCGTAATGACTTCCAACGTCGGCGCAAGCCGCCTTGAAAAAGGAAACCGACTGGGCTTCGGCTTGGAAGAAACCGTTGAAGTCGACGAGTACGAGAAGATGAAAGAAATTGTTCATGAGGAGCTGAAGAATACCTTCCGCCCTGAATTCCTGAACCGTCTCGATGACGTCGTTGTCTTCCACCGCTTGAGCGAGTCCTCAATCCTAGAAATTTCAAGGTTAGCCATGGACGAGTTAATGGCCCGAATCAACGATTTAGGTTACAAGGTTTCTTACACGGATGCCGTTGCTCAACAATTGGCAAAAGATGGCTACCAACCTGAATTTGGTGCCCGTCCTCTGGAAAGAGAGATCCGTACCAAGATTGAAGATCTCTTTGCGGAGAGAATGCTGTCCAGTGAACTAGACAAAACAAAGGCTTATGAGATTTGCATCAGGCAAGGTGAGATCACCATTATTGAAAAGACCCCTGCTAAGAAAGCAAAGGCAACAAGCTAAAAAACCTAAATAAAATAATAGGGAGGACAGATGGCGAAAAAACTACGTTACGTTTGCAGCCATTGTTCCCATGAAGAAACAGGCTGGACAGGAAAATGTCCAGCCTGTGGCACTTGGGGGTCAATGGAAGAGACGATGGTCGAAACAAAAAGTGCCAAGAGGGCTAGAGGCGGTCAACAGGTCAAGCAAGAAAGGGCTCAACTCCTCAAGGATGTGGAACTCGCCAGTTCGGAACGACTAGATACTGGTATGGAGGAGCTGAACAGAGTCCTCGGTGGCGGCCTCGTGCGAGATTCAGTTAGCATGCTCACGGCTAAGCCCGGAGCCGGCAAGTCCACCTTGTTACTTCAGGTTGCCGGCAAAATGGCGGAGATGAATATTCCCACCCTGTATGCCAGCGGCGAGGAGAGTTCGTCCCAGATCAAGGCTAGGGCTCTTCGGGTTCTGGGGGATATTTCATCCGACATTTACCTCCTTTCCACCAACTCCATGGATGTCTTGATCAACGAGATGAACCGTATCAAGCCTCAGGTGGTCATCGTGGACAGTGTTCAGACCTTTGCTTTGGACGAGTATCCCCAGCGTCAGGGCAGTCCAACCCAGACCGTCCAAGTAACTGCCAGTCTGGTGGACGCTTGTAAGCAGGGGGAACGCCCCATCGCAGCTTTCTTGGTGGGGCATATGACCAAAGGCGACGAGATGGCTGGACTTCGAACTCTCGAACACTTGGTTGATAGCGTCCTGTATTTGGAAAGTAGCAACGACGAAAGTCTCCGAGTCCTACGGTCAACGAAGAATCGGTTTGGTTACACCGGGGAAATCGGCCTCTTCCAGATGACGGAGGCTGGTTTGGAGGAAGTCACCGCTCCTTTTGATTTGTTTTTGACTAAGCGGGAAACTGCCATATCGGGCTCAGCTATCTCCTTGCAAAGTGAGGGGAGCAGGCTGATTCCTATTGAGATAGAGGCTTTGGTGTCGCCTTCCTATGCTGCTTATCCTATCCGTATAGGGGACACGATGAGGCGGGACACGTTGAATACATTGGTTTCCATCTTGGAACAGAAGGCGAATTTCTCCATGGGGAACAAGAATGTGGTCATTAAGGCGACGGGAGGATTATCCATCTCGGAGAAGGTCTGTGACCTTGCCATCCTCGTAGCCATCGCCTCGTCGGACCTTGACCGACCGGTGTCTGGGGATGTTGCCTTCCTAGCCGAGGTTGGGTTAACAGGAGAGCTGAAGCGGGTCAGTCAAATGGAGCGACGTTTGAAGGAGCTGGACCGAATTGGTTTCAAGGAGGTTTACATTCCCACCGGCTATCAGGTACCGAAGTTACAAAAGCTTAAGGTTCATGAGTGCAGAACCTTGTCTGAAGTTTTTAGCAGAATACTCAGTTGAGCTAGTTACAGCTAAGGTAGCCAAGGTTTATGAGAGCTGAAAAAAAGAAAAGGAATAAACGTCCTCTATCTATTGACAGTTGCCCCAAGCTTGTATAGAATAATTTGTTTTGCGGTAATTTCCTTGATGAAGTATAATAGGGATAACGGGGGTGATACTATGTACAAGATAGGTGATCGTATCGTTTATCCGATGCACGGCGCAGGCACCATAGTTGGTGTCGAGACTAAAGAGATGCTTGGGGAAGAATATCAATTTTATATTCTGAAAATGCCAATTGCCGATATCCGGATTTCCATCCCGGTGAGCAATATTGATAATATGGGCATCAGGCCTGTCATGACGAAGGAAGAAGGCGTAGCGGTACTCGAAGTATTGAGCCAAGAATCTACCCAAATGTCCAGCAATTGGAGCCAAAGATACCGGCAAAACATGGAAAACCTAAAGACAGGGGACCCTATGGAAATTGCGGAAATCATCCGTAATTTGCAAATTAGGGACATGGAAAAGGGCCTTTCCACAACAGAGAAGAAGATGCTCACGAATAGCAAAAGAATGCTGGTTTCTGAGTTAATCATCAGCGGATCCCTCTCGGCAGAGGAAGCGATGACCATGATCGACGATGCAATTTCGGTTGATGAAGACCTACAAATACCAGAGGATTAATAATTTAACATTAATTTCATTATTGTTTGCTATAATAAACGGTAAGATAGACCTACAACAAGATATCTTGTTGTAGGTTTTAAATTAAATTACATAGGAGGCGCGTATGCAGAGATTCATTCGTTTCCTCATCGGACTGATCGGCTCAGCCTTGCTTGTCGGTTTGGCGTTCTTTATCGATTCCTTCGGTATTTTTGCTGAATTAGATAACAACCTGCGCTTAGCCTTAGTCATCGGTGTAGGGATACTCGGATTTGCTCTTGCTTACACCCTTGCTCCCAAGTGGATGGCCACCATACGTAGAGGGGTCGATTCCGTTGCTGCTAAGATGGAATCTGTGCCCTTAACCGATGTTATCTTCGGTACGATTGGCTTGTTTATCGCGTTGATTATCGCGAATTTAGTCACGACACCAATCGTTCAACTCAGCGTGAGCTATCTAGGTAACTTCTTAGGGGTGGCCATATCGGTCATTATTTACATCGTCCTCGGTTTACTCGGTATCCGTATTGCGGTTAAGAGCAAGGATGAGGTAATGACATGGATACAGGGCTTGAGAGAAGACATGACCAATAAGAGCACTAGAGTAGGCGTGGATAAGAAGCAGGCAAGAGTAAACAAGAAGAAAACGAATAAGGAAAATCATGGCCATGATAGCGGGGATGAAGACTTTTTGGAGATGCCAAAAATTTTGGATACTTCGGTTATCATCGATGGTAGGATTTTCGAAGTAATTAAAGTAGGGTTTTTGGATGGCCCATTTATCATCTCCCATTATGTCTTGGAGGAATTGCAACATATTTCCGATTCCGCCGACGGACTGCGGAGGGAGCGGGGCCGCAAGGGCTTAGACAGTATCAATGACTTGCAAAAGCACAGAAGTGAAGATGTTATCGTGGACAATGCCCTCATCGATGATGTGAAAGAAGTCGATGCGAAGTTGCTTGTGCTGACAAACCACTATCAAGGGAAAATCGTCACCAATGATTACAACCTAAACAAGGTAGCAACGGTTCAAAATATTCCCGTACTTAACGTTAACGACCTAGCGAATGCGTTGAAGCCAATCGTCATCCCTGGGGAAACGATGGAAGTCAACATTATTAAGCAAGGAAAAGAGCCTGAGCAAGGACTCGGTTACCTTGATGACGGAACGATGATTGTTGTTGAAAACGGTCGTGACTATATTGGTCAAACAGTCATGTCCACAGTAACCTCAGTCTTGCAGACTTCTGCAGGTAAGATGATTTTTACAAGGATTCAAAATTAGTTTATTCGCATTTATTCTCGGATGGGTTAAACTATCCAAAAGGCGCTGGAGCAAGCGGAAAGCTTGGCTACAGCGCCTTTTTCTTTTGTCTATTATCGTAAGCGGTTGACGAGAAGTTGGATAAGGTCCCCGCCTTCAAGGGAAATACTTGGCAGTACCTTGGCGTCCTTTTGGAGAGCGCTCTCGTCCCTGGTCAAAGGAACCCCCACATTGAGGGAAACGAGAAGGCCTGAGTGGTCAAGCTTCACAAGGAAGGGGGGAACATTCCACCCTTTCCCTCCGGTAGGCTGCCCTGCAACGGCGACAATGGAATTAGCCAAGCAGAAGTCGGCGAAGGTTTCGGCAGCTCCGGTTGTGGTTCCGTCAACTAGGAGGACCACGGAATTGCTGACGACTTTCTTGTTGCTAGGGAGGACGGAGTAGGTGATTTTCTTTTGGAAATCCAAGTCCGTGATTTGATCCTGGACGGCTTGGGGTGTGAGCATGGAGATGGCGTCCCGGTCTTCCTGCAAATCGAACTCTACCAGTTGCTCGTGGACGGATAGGTAGTCCATATAGGAATCAAATCCTTGGGGGAAGTAAATCATGGAAGAGGCACCGACGTTACCGGTGGAAATGTAAGGCAGAATATTCTTCGCCCAGTAACTTGAGGATTGGCCAGATTGGTTTCTCAGGTCAATGATAATCGCATTGGCAGAGTTGGCTTGCTCAAAGTGCTGCTCCAAGATCTCAGCGTGGAGGCCGGTGGCCTGCTCGCTGAAGTCCAACTGGTCGATGACGGCTATATTGGTGCCTTCAATTGTCCAAAGGCGGGGGAGAATGACTTCCTCTTCCACAGGTGTCGGTGGTTCAACAGCTTCTTCACTTGCTTCAGGCTCGGTGGAAGCTTCCGTTTCTGCTGGGGTGTCCCCTTCAACGGTTTCGGTACTTTCTTCGGCTTGGGCTTCCTCGTTGGCAGCCGTTAACTCGTCTTGTAAACGTTGGTAACGGGCAACGACTCTGGAATCCCGCAAACTTTTTGCATAGGTTGAATCGGGCTCGTAGAAGCCGGATCCGATTTCTTTGGCTAAGCGGTTATAGTGGTCTACACTGACGATGGCCGATTGGGGGTCTCCCAAAGCAAGGACCATACGTTCCAAGATGGCGAAGTAGGCTGCGTCATTCTCAGCATTCAGCGCCTCTTCTTTAAAGGTTGCCATTAATTGAGGTAGACCTTCACTATTCTTTCCTAGGGCATTGGCTTGAGGGACAGCGTCCAGGTATTCCATCAGCTGGTTTACATCCGCTTCCCGTTCGGCGGAGGTGAGCTGGCGGTTGCTGGTATCGGTAACCTGTAGGTCAGCATTGATCTCCGCTATGGTGTTAGCCCTGAGGTCCGGAATACTTTGGATCGGATCGGTTAGAATATATTTTTTCACCACAAAAACGGCAATAAGGGCAAAAGCTACAAGGAAAACCGCAGAGAGGAGAAGCTTGGTTCTTCGCGCCTTTTTCGCCTTCCGTCTGGCTAATTTATGCTTTTGCTTTCTTTTTTGCCGAATGATTGAATCTTGGATTCGTTGTTCCATGTCGGTATCGCCGGTTTGGCTAACAGGCCGAGAGGGGTAACGATGGGGCTTGGCTTTCTTAGCCTGAACCCTTGAGGGGGTCTTCTTGCGCCCTCGGGTAACTTTAGATTTCAAACGCTGGGAGCGGGCTGAGCTCCTTGAACGTCTGCTCGGTTTTCTTTTTCGCTTGAACATATAGGCTCCTTGTCGGGACAAGATATTGTAGTAGATTTATTTTACCATAACCAAAGATTCTCTGGTGGTGGACTCATAAGTCGGCATCTCTCCTTGTAAAAGCTTTCGTTTTGTTCAATAATGAAGTATAAATTAAGCATAGCGGTAGGTTGTTGAGGAGGGTGAATATGGATCAAGTTGGATATATTCAGGTTTACACTGGGGACGGAAAAGGAAAGACAACAGCAGGTTTGGGCCTTGCTCTGCGGGGAACCTGTTCGGGTCTTAAGGTATACATTGGGCAGTTTTTAAAGGGGCAGGACTATGCCGAATTGAAGGCGGTTCAGTATCTGCCGAATTTGTCGATGGAGCAGTATGGTCTGCCAAGTTTTATCAAGGGCAAACCTAGTGAGAAAGATTTGGAGATTGCTGCGGCCGGATTCGATAGGGCGAGTGAGGCTCTGGAGAGCGGCTATTTTGATATCGTCATTTTGGATGAAATCAATACGGCTGTCGAAATCGGCATCGTTGAAGAGGAAAAGGCGCTGAAACTCATGGATAGCAAACCGGACCACGTGGAGTTGGTTATGACGGGACGGGGAGCGAGTGAGGCGATTATGGCCCGCGCTGATTTGGTCACGGAGATGAAGGCGTTGAAACATTACTATGATGACGGGGTTATGGCCCGAAAAGGTATCGAATTTTAAATAATTTACGTTGATTTAACCTAAAGATGATTTACTTTTGATATTCATCACTTATGATGTAGCCATAGAGGTAGACGAGACCTCTTTCCTCCTCGAGGAACCCTCCAATAGTGTAATAGTAGAATGGATTTTGCGGACTCCCCACCGCATAATCGTAAAACCCCCGCGGCGATA
>CAYMYX010000025.1:5249-23798 GCA_964394795.1 uncultured Peptoniphilaceae bacterium | reverse complement strand
GGTACAATGATCAGTGCAGTGAAAGGACTCAGCTTTTTGCGCATGATTAAGGTCATGAATACGATTACCATTAACCAAGCAATGATTGCTAATGCCATATATTTCCTCCACAAAGTCTTAAACGATTAAAATATCGTTTGCTTGTTCTGATTATAGCGTAAGAGACTTGAATTGTGAGGGAATGATGAAAAGAAAAACAAAACAAAAACAATTTAATATACGGTACATGCAAGCTGATATAATCTGGGTATATCTAACATAATCTACTAGTAAGTTAAGGCAGAATAAGGAGGTATCATGAATAACAATTGGAAGAAGCACCCTGAAAATGATAGAACAACTAAGGGGCTAGATACAAGCAAGGAACCCATGGATACTACCCAACGGATAGACTTAACGAGCGTGGTTCAAAAGGAAAGAAGAAATGAAAACAGTCAGGTGTCTCCTGACGCTCCTTATCAACCTGATCAATCATTCTACCAAGAAGATCGATATGGAGACAGTGGGAAGAGCTTAGAACAGGATAGTTTTGCACAAGACTATCAGGGTAGCAGCCCCTATTACGGGCCAAATCCTTATCAACAAACGCCCCACCCGTCACAGAACAATTATAGAGGCAACCATGATGCTTATCGCTATGAACCGTACCCTTCCTATGAAGAGCAGTTTGGCCAGATCAACGTAGTTAGTAAAAGAGCATTTAACTTTTTTGACTTCTTCGCTATTCTAGGAGGTCTCTTGATGATTCTATTGCCCATCGTCGGCTATGTTTCATTTCCAGGAGATGGTTATTTTATATCCGTTGGCCCTTTCAGTTTGATTGAACTTGTCGATATGCTGGAATTAATGGAAGGCCCATCTGGCGAAACTCAAATGTTCCGCTTATTGTGTTACGGTACGATGGCCCTCGGCGGAATTATTGTATTATTTGCCTTACTCCGCTTGCGCTGGCTGAATATCGTTTTTTCAACCATTAGCGCAATTCTACTTGCTGCTTTCTTCTTTTATCTCACAGCGGTAACGGGAGTAGAGCTCCCCCAACTTGATTTCTATCTTGGTTACTATCTGACCATAATTACTGCAGTAATCCTTCTTCTCAGTCCGCCGATTGCCCTCGCTCTTGCCAAGAGCAAGCATGAAAAATCAAAGCATCGTTATTAGTTAAGCCGATTTGATAAAAAAGCCTGCTTCGTGAACAGCTCGTTCGAGGAAGCAGGCTTTTGCATTTTATTGGTTTTTCCTATCTTTTTTCCGGGTTGAACCTTTCTCCCAACGGCCACAAGAGAATTTTTCAGGGCAGTAACCAAGAAAGTCACATTTTGGTCCAAAGAAATGTTCTACAACGAATTGATATTCCTCATCATAGGCAGCTAATTCTCTAACGAGAACATTCATAAAATCTCTGTATTCCCAGTAGGCCCTTGTGCACATTCTTTGCCGACTCATATCAATTAGGTGACGCAGATTTGTTCGCATGACCATCGTAGACTTCATCCCAAGAGGTAAAAGATTTGCGATATCTTCTCGTGGGGCTTCCAAGGCGTTTAATTTCCTCAAGGATTCAGCTATGGATTCCATGGCTTCAACATAAATCTCTTTGGCTTCTGGATTGCTTTCAATCTTTGGTGGGATGATGTAAGCGAAGTCTTTAGCATAATCAATGTAGCGGGTAGATGCCTGTAGACGAGATGGTCCTCCACCAATGTGGGTGTAAAGTTCACGCATCATGCGGGCGGAACAATCTTCGAGAACAAAGTATATTTGGGGATACTCTAGGACTCGACCGTGTCCATCATCCAGGCACTGCAAACCCCGTTTATAGTTTTTTTCTTGGCTACTTAAATCGGCGCCCCAGCAGATGCCTGCTTCCCGCCCCATCATCGTAATCGGTTTTTTTGTAGTATGCTCTTGTATGGTCACCTTCATTATCTTATCCTTCCTATCTCGTTACGCTTCATCCTGCTTTTCCAAAAGTTGAAATGAGATTACAACGGGAAAGGAGGATTGTGTTATACTAATTTTGCACCACATGTGAGGAGAAGTATCGAAGTGGTCATAACGGGGCTGACTCGAAATCAGTTTGCCTGCAAGGGCACGTGGGTTCGAATCCCACCTTCTCCGTTCAAGAATTTATGCCTAGCTGGGTGAACTCAGCTAGGCCTTTTTCATAGACTAAACTCTCTTCTACCATTCTAGCGTGATTAAGTCGTAGGATCTTTCTCCAAGTCCTATCTCTTCCCCACGTTGGAGGCAGGCATCCCAATCAGTGTCTGGGAAAAGGCTGCGGAAGTGATCTCCTTCCTGGGCTGGACTTTCGGCCAACATCGTGTTGGGTAGTGCCTGGGCTTTGTTGACAAAGTCAGCACAAGCTTGGTCAAGAGCTACGGGGTCGAAGGAAGCTAACATACCAATATCGGCGACAATTGGTGCATCATTCTCCGAGTGACAATCGCAGTAAGGAGAAACATCCATTATTAAGGAGATGTGGAATTGTGGACGGTTACTCACAACAGCGTAAGCATACTCAGCCATCTTTTCGCTTAGGATGGTATTATTGGCATCCTCTGCATTAGAGATTGCATCGTAATTGCAGGAACCGATACAGCGGCCGCAGCCAACACACTTATCGTGGTCTATGTAAGCTTTTTTCTCAATAAAGCTGATTGCGCTATGGGCACAATTACGGTAGCAAGCTCCACAGGCAACGCAGAGTTCTGAATCTACTGAAGGTTTGCCGGCTTTATGCATCTCCATCTTACCAGCACGAGATCCACAGCCCATACCGATGTTTTTGATGGCCCCTCCGAAGCCTGCAGCTTCGTGTCCTTTAAAGTGATTCAAACTAATGAAGATATCAGCATCCATGATGGCTCGCCCTATTTTTGCTTCCTTTACATGCTTTCCATCCACCGGTACATAAATTTCATCCGTTCCTTTTAAGCCATCTCCTATAATTATCTGGCAACCTGTGCTATAAGGTGTAAATCCATTCTCATAGGCGGCATCGATGTGTTCCAGGGCGTGCTTTCGCCGGCCGACATAAAGGGTATTGCAATCGGTAAGAAAAGGCAGGCCACCTTGTTTCTTGACATGGTCAGCCACTACCCGAGAGAAATTAGGACGCAGAAAGGCTAAATTCCCTGGTTCCCCAAAATGAAGCTTTATCGCTGTAAACTTGCGGTCAAAGGCAATCTCATCGAAGCCAGCCTCCGTTATTAAGCGGTCCAACTTATCAAGTAAATTGTAATCCTGCGTGGTTCGAAAATCAGTAAAATAGACTTTTGACATAGTCATAATCCCTTCTATTCGTTAGTTTTATTCATGATGCGTATTAAAGTGGTAGATTGGCGATGGCCCAGCCGCCAAATATAAAGCTGAGCAGATTAGCTGTGATGACAAAAAGTAAGGTCCTTCTCCTCTTCTTTTCAGTGATGACTGAAGTAAGGATGGCTCCTTCAAAAATAAATATTAAGATTTCCATAAAAATCAAGCCCAAGAAGACGTATCCTGTGCTTGCACCAATTAAACTATAGTTAAGTAAGCCTTGGGAAATCAGATTAACGAGGAGAAAAGCTATCCAACTTTTTTTCTCGCGGTAACCAAAAATGAAGAAGACAAGACCTTCGATGAGCAAGGTGATGATAACTCGACTGCCTACCAGAAGAATCTGCCTTGAAGGTGGTTCGCTTAGCGTTAACTCCTGCTTAGCAAAATCATAGTGCCACAAGGTGTTATAGGACTTGATTTGAGTGTCTGGAAAATCAAAATGGGCAAGAACTTGATTTTCCCGTTTAAAAAGCAATTGAGCATTTTTCATTTCTTCAGGGCCTGCGGTCATTCCTCGGTAAATGGAGAAATGAGTCTCCCAAGCCCTCCGCCTTCGACTGACCCTTTCCTCCTCCCTTCCAGGGACATGGAGAAAAAGATCAACATCATCTTCGATATTCGTCACAATAATAACCAGCTGGGGCGGTTCAGCAGCATTTGCTTTTACATTGGAATATTCTCCTACGATGATCATGCAGAGCAAAACCAATAAAGTAATTCGGCGCTTTTGCATAAGTCCCCCTCTTAAAAGTAGATAAGTCACTAGAAAAATTGCTCAGCCTTATTATAACGAATATCAGTCCTATTAAACAATTCTGTAGACGATTCTTAGGCAGTAAAACACCTTCTTACTAAATCTATAAATCTCTTATTATCCGCGCAGGATTCCCAGCAGCCAAGGTGTTAGCGGGAATATCATTTATCACGACACTGCCCGCTCCAATAACTGCATTGTCCCCAATAGTTACACCAGGCATGATGACCGTTTTGCCGCCTATCCAGACATTTTTGCCAATGATGACTCGCTTACCACACTCTAAACCCAAAGCTCTTTGTCTCGGATCTGTAGGGTGGGTGGCAGCGTAAATATGGGTGGAAGGCCCCAACATAGACCCCTCTCCAATCTCTACTGAACATACATCGAGGATCACACAATCAAAATTCAAGTAGACATCATTACCCAACTTGATGTTATAACCGTAATCACAGTAGAAAGGTGGACGGATGAAAAATCTATCTTCGACCTGAAGTAAATTGGCTAATAGTTCAGACCGATCATCCAACTCATTGACAGCGCTCTGCTTGTAAGCTCTGCAAACGCCTTGGGCATGATTTCTATCCTCAACCAGCTGTGGATCCTTAGCATCATAAAGTTCACCGCCTATCATCTTTTCTTTTTCTGTTCTCAACTTTTCTCCTCCTTTTCGTTACATCAATCTTAGCAGATTATGATTTTTGGATTCAATTTTGGGGGTAATTATAGGTCATATATAACTTATAGCAATAAAGCAATTTTTCGCATTAGTGCATTACGCGATAGTATAGTAGAGATTCAGTGAGGATTCTCACTCCCTCAACTGTCTTATTGTTGTAGGCAACAAAAGATCATTTAGGAGGAAATTATGAAATTAAAAAAGGCATTAGTGCTAGGTGTTTCGTCTCTATTCTTATTTGCTGTCGCTTGTGGAGATGATGGTGGCGAGTTTTTCAATGGATCTACCGAAAGCTCAGTAGCAACTAGCGAAGAAACGTCCATCGAACAATCTTCGGAAGAGTCTTCCCTAATATCATCTGAAGAAAGCAGCTCATCAATGACAAGTTCTGAGTCCTCCTCTACTGATCCTATCGGCGGTGAAGATCCACCAGTCACGACAGGAGACACGGGTAAACTACCCTCTAATCTTGACACCCAGAAAGAATTCCCAAACTACACCTTTAGAGTATCTTCTGCATGGAAGCACTTACCTGAAGAGTCCCAGAAAGTAAACGATGAAATTCGCCAAGGATACATCGAGGATGGCGTTGACAAAGATCTCACTTTCCTCGTAGACTACTACGATGTATATGGGGACCCAACGGTAGTAGATGAAGATTATTTCATCGTTAACTATATCTCCATTGAGTATTCTGAAGAAATTAAGTCCGCAGTGACCCTCGATTCTTTGATGGAGAGCATGACCCCAAGTTATCTCGTCGACTACGGCGAAGTTGAATCGGCAACCGTCAACGGTATAGAATTTAAATTTGTTCGAGGCTTCGAAATTAATACAGGAGATTATAGTCTCTTTGCATTAGCTTCCGATGGCGACAATAGTTACGCAGGTTTTACCCTTGTTTTCACGGATGGAGCTGCCAATTTTAATGAAGCTTTAGCATTATTCAACTTGTTGATTAATGGAATCCAATTCAAATAAGTAGTTCAAGCCGATGCAAAAGCATCGGCTTTTTTCTTTCCCCAATACTCTCCACCTTTACTTCTTGCTTAACTTGGGAAAATCCAGTATAAAGGTAGTTTTCTTCTTCATACTAATGACGTTTATTGAAACGCCATGATTATCAGCGATTTCTTTAGCTATCGCAAGCCCCAAACCAAACCCCTTTTTCTTGGTATTCTTATCTCGATAAAATGGTTCAAATAGGTGGCTTAAAGACTCCTCATCAATAGTAGGACCGTAATTGCTGATGTTTATCCTATAGCTTTCCTGGAGTTTGACTTGAACTATCTCTACTTTCTGCTCGTTCTGTCCATACTTAATTCCATTATTAATTATGGTAATAAAGAGTTGACGTAGCTTGGAGTAATCACCATAAAAGGGAGCATAGCTATCCTCACAATCCCTACTGATAGCAACACCCTCCTCTCTGGCGAATAAAGATTGACTGCGCACAGCATCTCCCAGGACATCAATCAAGTTGAGTTCTTCCTTTTCCAACTTAAGGCGGGGGTTACGCAGAATATTTAACTCCATCAGGTCATTAATTAGTTTCTCCAGAAAACCCATCTCTTTATATAAGATGTTGTGGTACTCCTCTACTTCCATTGGATTACTAACCACACCTTCTTTCAGGGCTTCTAAAGATGTCTTGACGACGGTAACCGGTGTCTTTAATTCATGGGACATACTCGAGATCAAGTCGTCTCGCATCTGGTTATTCGCTTCAGTTTCCATCCTAGCTTCTTCTAAACGGACAGCTAAAAGGTCTATATTTGCCGCTAAATCACCAATTTCATCTTTTTGCTTAACCTCGCTTGTAACCAGATAATCACCTTTAATAAGCTGCTCCGTTGTGCTAGTCAGTTTCTTTAAAGGACGAATGAATCGATTGGCAAAGAATACCGCAAGTAGGGTGACGAGTACGGAACCAATCAACATAGAAAATAAGAATATGGTAAATGATGACCGCAAAAATTCAGTTTGCATGGTGTTGTTTTCTTCAAGAAGGGCAACGGAAATAATTTGATTATCTATCTCAATTGGTGCCGCAACAACGAGTAAAGTCTCGCTTTCATTACCATCACCAATAGCAATTTGTCCATTAAAGGCTTGCTCAACGAGTGTTTTTTCTAAGTTACTTAATGAATCGATATCCACAAATTCCCGATCAATGGCGGATACAATTTCATTGCTTTCCCTGCTAATCAAACGGATATCCGTTTCCAATAGATCATTCATCCACTTAATGTAATGGCGACTCGGCGCATTATGCATCTGACCGTGCTGTCCTCTATCATTTCTTCCCCGTCGTGGTCGGTCTCCTTCCTCTTCGTTGGCTTTTACAATATTAGCCACGAAAGTGGCAATTCTATCGCCCCTTTCTTTCGCGTGGCTTACCGCAGAATCATAAATTCCCTTTTGCCCAAGGTTAATAAAAAGAAGACCACTAACTACGGTAAACAGAAAAATGATGACAAGAAAGTATAGGATTAGCCGTCGGGTAATTTGACTAGTCATCTGCTACCTCGAATTTATATCCAACACCGCGAACAGTTGCTAGCTGCCATTGATTATCCTCTTTTTGCAACTTTGCTCTAAGGCGCTTAATATGGGTGTCTACTGTCCTCGTGTCACCGTAGTAGTCCAAGCCCCATAGCTTATCCAGAATATGGTCACGAGTAAATACACGATCTGGGTTGCTTGCCAGCAACCAGAGTATCTCGAACTCTTTTTTCGTCAGCTGTACCTCTAAACCAGCTAAGGAACAAGAATATTCATTGCGTTTGAGCAAAAGATTATCAATGGCTATCTGATCCTCGGTATCCTCCTTAAAATCTAGGCGGCGGAGAATTGCCCGAATTCTTGCCATCACTTCAGCGACAGAAAAGGGCTTTACGATATAATCATCTGCACCATAATCGAGACCCATGATGCGTTCATAATCTTCCCCCTTAGCCGTAATCAGGATAACTGGCACCATAGATATTTTACGTATGCGTTTTAAAACCTCGTAACCATCAATTTTCGGCATCATAATATCCAGGAGCACAATGTCGTACTCATTCTCCTGAAACTTTGTCCATGCCTCCAGACCATCGAAAGCAAGGTCAACTTCAATCCCCTCTTTGGTTGCAAAGCTCTTTAAGACTTCAGTAATCTGCTCATTGTCATCTACGATTAATGCCTTTATCATGGCCCCTCCTTACTGTCTTTTCTCTATCATACAACAAGAGTACAAGAAATGTCTTCTTGTACTCTGTATGTAACCTATTCTAGATGCGTGCTTAACGGCAAGGACCACCTATTGAATTTCTTCTATTCTGCCTGCCTTGGCCAAATCCATTTCCCCTGTTCGGGCCTGTGCACTTCCATGTGCCCTGCCCCTCGAAATCATTTTCACTATTTCTATTATTGAATTGTCTACCCCTTCTTTCGAAGTTCCCTCGTGGATTACATAGTCGCTGTAAGGATAAGTCGGTTTCTCCACGCTCAAATAAATCAATTGCCCGCTCCAAGGAATTGGCATGGCGGTTTGAAGCATTCATCAGTCTTGTATACAGTCGAATTTCGATGTCATTATCTGTCGCTTCGATTCTAGCTGCTAATTTTTCAGCATCATTTAACTCATACTGGTAAGCATCTTTCAGGGCTTGAAGTTCATCATCACTTACTTCTGCCTCCCTTTTGCTATAATCTACGGCCAATTGATGGTTTACTAAGACTCGTATAACCGAATCGGCGTGCCTTTCTTCCGCTTCAACAAAGTGCTGGTAGTAGTCATCGTTACCAAACTGATCCACCATCATTTGATACATCGTTTGTGCGTAACGCTCTTCCTCAAATACTTCTTGTAAACTATAGTGGTCAAGTTCGCTAGCCAAAACTGTGGTGCCCATAAATACTACTGCCAGGATAGCCATCGTTCCATTAATAAAAGCTTTTTTTAATTTTCTCATCTTTTCCTCCTAATTTCTTCCTTACATCATATTGTCAAAATTAGTATAGGCAAGGTCTATGACATTCAAAGGGAGTGGATGTGTCTTTTCTGTGAACTTATGCCGTTAATCTCTGGTGGGTAATTATTTTCTACTATAAGTTCAATGGAATCTTGGACCGTTCAATCAAGTTCCTTACCCACTGATAATTCAGGTTATTCCTTGAAGATTCATAGGTAACAATGAGTCTATCGCCACGATATATACCATTTTGTTCATAGAATATGATTCTTTGATAAGCTCTAACGGCATAATCAGGATTATCCATCATCCCGTTGTGTTCCCAATAAATTTCCTGATTCGTTGTGGTGTCTAAAAAAGTAAAATCCGGATATATCGTCACGTTATCGAGTTGCAAGGGGCATTCATATTTATATTCGATACCTAAGTCAGCAAATAAGTCGGCTAGAATTTTTTCTGTCTTGGACCTTACTCTTTCCCCCCTATTGGTAAAGATGCGTAAACTGTCAGTCGCAAACTCCTTACGACTAAACTCTCTTTCCTTCCAAGCTGAAAGAAGTTGCGTCTTTGTTGGGGTAACTGGGGTGATTAAATCCTTCTTTGCCTCGTGGAATTGATCATAAATCCTATCGATTTCATCCGGTTGATATTCCCTCAACAAGGCTGATAGTTGCTTGATTCTTTTGTTGATTAACTTATTCATTTTATGTAAATACTGGTTTTCTGCTAATTCTTTAGCTCTATTCCTATTCTCTTTCTTGATATGTTTTCTTTCCATTTTTCCAGTTTCAGGATTTTCGACAAGGTGAAAGAACTGTACATTATTCTTGCATTTATTCACATCTAAACGCTGGTATTTCATCGGTATTTTCTTCTGGCTCAGTTTCTTCTGGATGTGCAGATACTGATTCAACATGTTTTCTAAACAACAATAGGATGGATCCATTTTATCCCTTTACCTCCTTTGCAAGGCACTGCTCTCATCCATATTATAGTCTTCATCACGTACCAATAGATTTCATCCTTTGTTTTACCTGGGTCATCGTCCTAATCTATTTTTTCCATGTACTCTTGAAGGGGCTTTTACATGTAAAATTCTAACTTTATTATTTCTTCCAGTATATTTTCGAGCAGAATTACCCTAATAATGGCTATTCTTGGAATATCCATGTACTGAGGGTCTAGGATTAGGCCTTTTGCTACCTGGATAATTTAGAAATTCAATTTATACATGTAAACATGGCCCCCTTCGTACATGGATAAATGAATATTATGGATCTTTAGAGTATCTGTCGCACTAAAATCAATTCCTCTTGAATGTTTCAATGACACAAAAAAACTCCGATAGTTAAACTAACGGAGCTAATGATGACTTCAAGTCATTATCGATTTCGATTGCGTCCGGATACTGCTGCGATAGCAACCAGCGCAACACAACGATAATCAGGATGGGAGTGGGCAATACTTTATAAATCGTGGTAGCGATCTTCTTCACCCATTTCTTTCATGCCTCGCCAACCATAGTTGAAACTAGCCAATTTGGGGCCATGCTTGATCAGAGACTCTGGCGCATCCTCTTTATCTAAAAGAACTTCAATGAGTGCCCCGTGACTCGCTTTCTCCGCCTCTGCTAAGGCTTGAGCAAGCTCGTCCTGCTTGGTCACTCTAAACGTCTTCATCTTATTATCCTTCACGAAGAGTTCAGGTATATCTGCATATTTCCATTCCGGTATATCATTGTAAGAAGCTTCCATGCCCATGATAAGGCGTTCTATCGTGTAACCATCATTATTGATCAGAAAGATAATAGGGTTTAATTCTTCGTAGAGAATTCGGGAAAGCTCTTGGGCGGTCACTTGAAAAGATCCGTCGCCAATGAAGAGTAAGTGCCTTTTTTCTGGAGCAGCCAACATACTGCCGAAGATGGCAGGAAGGGTAAAACCAATTGCCCCCCAAATGGAAGAAGCAATATATTTACTTCCCCGAGGTAATGTTAAACTGCCCAACCCGTGACTGGATGACCCAGTCTCGGCGTAGATGATATCATCCTCTTTTAAGAAGGTTCCTATCTGTTGCCAAAAGTCATTATGATTGAGAAGCTCCCCTTCCTCGACAGTAAAACTTGGTTCATCCGCCACTTCCTCAAAGGCTATATCCGGTTGATTATCCACTAATTCTTCTAAAAGTTGATCCATTACATCGTGGATATCTACCGCTTCGAAGACTTGTCCAGCAACATCGACATAGTCTTTATGCATATTCACTAGCGCTTCGTTAGCCAAGTCATGACTGAAGGCACCAGAGTTCCATTCAATGAATCTTGGCGACACAGTAAGCAGGAAGTCCGCTCCCTCAACAAACTCGATAACATCTGGTTTAGAAAAGCCACCATTATAGGTTCCTCGGAACAAAGTGTGCCCCTCATAGAGAATCCCCTTACCCGTGCTCATTTGGGCGAAAGGTGTCTGGGACTTATTGATAAAGTTCAGTATTTTCTCGCTTACACCTAACCGATCAACGTCCATATCGATGAGGACAGCTGGCTTTTTGGCTCCATTGAATAAATTCACTATTGCCGTGACTGCCTTTTTCAAATTATCAGGATCACTGTATACCTTCTTTGCAGAAAGGGGCCTGTCCTCTACCTCAATCTCAAAGTAGGAGAGATTGGAAGGCATTTGAATATTTACTGGTTTTCCCCACATGACCGCTGCAGCTATCGCTCGATCAATCTGAGCAGCAGCATTTTGGTGATTAATCTGGGTTTGTACCATAGTAAACTCATCGTAGACATTTGGGATGTTCATAAAATTACCATCTGCCAAACTATGGTGGACAGGATAGTTATTGCGGATAATGTGTAAGGGTGGTGCCCCAGAGATAGCTATCACAGGGACATGCTCAGCATAGGAACCTGCAATGCCAGCGATAGCGCCCAAGTCTCCTACACCATAGGTAATGCATAGAGCTGAAATACCATTTACTCTGGCGTAACCATCTGCCGCATAAGCTGCATTAAGTTCATTCGAAGCACCTACAAAATCAATTCCATCCGCTTTTTTTATCTGCTCTAAGAACTGCAAATTGAAATCCCCAGGAACGCCAATGATTTTCGTTATTCCGACTTCTTTTAATCGTTTCAGGAGATAATCTCCAATAGTAATCTTCATTCTTCCTCCTTTATATAAATGATACTCGTTGTATTCGTGTCCTCTTTTACATACCCGAAAAGGAGAATAGGAAAGGTAGCGCAATAAAAAGATATGCTGATAGCTTATGAAAAATTAATATTTTATTAAATATTAGGACTACTCCATTTGTATATGTTTATTATTTAACTACTTGTGCTATAATGCTAACCGGTAAGACAAAAAAATAAACAAATAAGGAGAATAGAATGACAACTTTTAGTGTACCAAAACAAATCTTCCACGGAGAAAATGCCCTTGCCGAATTGGAGAACTTTGAGGGCAAGCGAGCAACAATTGTCACAGGTGGCAGTTCGATGAAAAAATTCGGTTTCTTAGATAAGGCCAAGGAGCACTTAGCAAAAGCTGGTTTTGAGGTATCCGTTGTTGATGGTGTGGAACCAAACCCATCTATAGAGACTTGTGTACGAGGCGGTAAAGAGATGGCTGCCTTCGAACCCGATTGGATAATAGCCTTGGGTGGTGGTTCTGCACTCGATGCTGCAAAGGTAATGTGGGTCTTCTACGAGTATCCAGACTATGACTTTCAAAAACTCGTTAATTTTGAATTCCCAAAACTAAGAACAAAGGCTCGTCTCGCTTGCATCCCTTCCACATCAGGCACTGCATCTGAAATTACCGCTTTTAGTGTAATTACGGACAACGAGGCTGCTATCAAGTACCCTCTTGTTTCCCCCGAAATCGTACCAGATATCGCCATAATCGATCCTGCTCTACCAACAACTATGCCTCCGTTTGTCACAGCTGATACTGGGATTGATGTCCTCACCCATGCGATTGAAGCTTATGTATCAACAGCTGCTGATGACTACACCGATCCCCTAGCATTGAAGGCAATTGAACTCGTCAGAGATTACCTACCCAGGGCTTATAAAGATGGAGAAGATGCCGTAGCAAGACAGAAAATGCACGATGCATCAACGCTAGCCGGTATGTCTTTTTCCAATGCCTCCTTAGGCATAATCCACTCTATGGCCCATAAGATTGGTGGAGAATTTGGACTTGTCCATGGAGAAAGTAATGCTATCCTTATGCCTTTTGTCATTGATTACAACCGTAAATATACCGACAAATACACTAAACTAGAAGGTGAACTTGGCATCGATAATATTGCTGATCTTGTTCGAGAACTCAATGCTCAAGTGGGTATTGCTAAGAGCCTTAGGGAGTCTGAAAACACTCCAATTGATGAGGAAGACTTCACCGAAGCCCTTACTCGTATGAGCAAAAATGCCTTTGAGGACGCTTGTACGCTAACGAACCCTCGCGAGACATCGCCTGAAGATATTCAGAAAGTTTATGAAGCAGCCTACTACGGTAAGAAAGTAGAATTCTAATAAAGAAAGAACCACTAGTTATTCTTCGGATTAACTAGTGGTTCTTTTAATTTTCTCTTATGTTCGTATCGATTTTTTCTATTTCTTATTTTTCAACTTTTCTTCTGTGACCTCGCTGACATCACCATCTAGAATCTGGATGACTCGATCGCAGTACTCTAACATTCGTTCATCATGGGTAACCATTACAACAGAAGTATCTTGTTCCCTGGATATGGATTGAAGGACTTCGACAATTTGTACAGCTTTTTCGGTATCCAGACTGGCTGTCGGCTCATCTGCTAACAGAAGTCGAGGCTTCAGCAGGATGGCTAACCCAATAGCCGCTCTAGCCCTTTCCCCTCCAGAGACATCCTCGGGATATTTATCACCAATATGTTTTATAGAAAGGAGTTCAAGGACCTCATCAATCCTCTGCTTGGCTTCATCCTTCTTCTCTTTTTGCAGCTTCAAACGGTACTGCTCACGAATGGTGAGAAAGGGGATAAGATTTGAACCTTGGAGAACAAAACCGATATCTTTAAAGCGTAAGTCGGACCTTTTATTTTCTGACATCTTATAGACATCTTCATCATTGATAGATAAAGTTCCCTCCGTTGGTTGTTGTAGGGCGCCTACTATGGTCAAAAATGTAGACTTCCCAGACCCACTGGGCCCGATAACTGCGGTAAACTCATTTTCATTGATCTGTAAATTGGTCTCTTCCAAAGCGATAAAAGTTTCACCACCATCAGTAAACTCTTTACAAACATTTTTCAATTCAATCATATTACTCTCCTAAATCGCATCGAGGGGATCAATCTTCAAAATTGATCGAACAGAGAACAAGGCGCCAATCAAAGAACAAAGGATTGAAAAAGCCGTGACAATCGCATAGATTTCACCTGATACTGCTAGGGGCACGCTCTTCTCCAAGAAATGAACGGAAGCCAAAGTGGCAGCCAAGCCGATGGCAAAGCCTACAATCGTCAAGATCAAAGTTTGATAGATAACCGACTTCACTACAACAGCATTGCGGTACCCTTGAATCTTCAGCACACCAAATATTGCCTTCTTTTGCATGGTTAATATATACATAAAGATTCCGATAATGATGGAAGAAATAATTGCTAGCGCAATAATCATTAGTCCAAAGGTTAATAGTTGCTCTAGGTACCCGGGTATGCTCCTGATGAATTCCCCCATATCGATATACTCGAGTCCGTTTTCTGCTAAGCTATCCCTATCAATATCACTCGTAACAACTACACCTGAGACACGGATAGGCATATTGGGTGTTGGTCCTGTTAGGGCATCCGGATCGTCCTCATCAGCTGAAAATATCATCATAGCTTGTGAGGCCATATCCCGGTTAACATAAGCCACCGGTATCGTGTTGTAATTGGAATCTTCCGTAAATCCAACTACCTCAAACGCACGATTTGTCGTCGCCATCTTTACTGTATCTCCTAGCTTGATGTCAATTTCATCTTTCAAGTTATGCGATACGATTATTTCATCGTCCTGCTCTACCCCTCGTCCTTCAAGGATAGGGGGAGTTAGACTATCATTTTCTGGAGTAACACCTAAAAAGACTAAGTCAATCAATTCATCGCTATCAGTTGTATCATTTAAAAATACCGAAGTTGTTGCCATGTTGATCGAATTCGCCATATCAATATCTAATTCAAGCAGTTTCTCTTCATCGATCGTCTAATTCGTTGACGGCGCTTTGATTGTAGGACCTACAGATTCCTTGGGCGTGATTTCTATCTTCAACTAGGGTTGGGTCGCTCGCATTGTAGAGTTCGCCGTTAATCATTTTTTCTTTTTCAGTTCTCATCGTTTCCTCCTGTAAGTTTCTTCAATTAATCTTAGTAAATAATCTTAGGGGGATACAATTTTGGGGGTACTTATAGTGCAAGTTGTTTATAATGAACTTTTGTACTTGTAAAGGTAATAGATGGCCTGGCACTGACAAGGTGTGGAGATTTGCTTTCTCATTTGTCCAATTATTGTAGGCACAAAATATGGATTCATAGGAGGATGTAATGAAAATAAAGAGAGCATTAGTTTTGGGCGTTTCGTCCCTATTCCTATTCGCTGCTGCTTGTGGAGACGATACTGGCGAATTTTTTAACGGTTCGAGTGAAAGTTCGGTAGCAAGTATCGAAGAGTCGGTTTCATCAAGCGAAGAGGTGTCTATTGAAGAGTCGGTTGAGGAATCCTCTATTGAGATTTCATCTGAAGAATCGTCTGAAATATCTTCCGAAATATCATCCGAAGAGATCAGCTCATCGGAAATTAGTTCGTCTGAGGTAAGTTCGGAGTCTTCTTCTACAACGACCACTACAGGAAGTGAAGAGGCGCCTGTGGGAAATGGAGATACGGGACAACTGGACGTGAACTTAAATACGACAAAAGAGTTCCCGAATTACAACTTTCAAGTTTCTTCAGGTTGGAATCACTTAGCGGCTGAATCCCAGAGCGTTAACGATGAAATCCTTCAAGGTTACATTGCTGATGGCGTTGAAAATGACATCACCTTCTTGGTGGATTACTATGATGTGTATGGCGATCCAACGGTTGCCGGCCAGGATTACTTTATAATCAACTATATTTCTATCGAGTATTCTGATGCGACCAAGGACCGTGTAACTGTGGATTATCTGATGGAAAGTATGACCCCAAGTTACCTTACGGACTATGGCGCCGTTGAAACGACTACCGTAAACGGAATTGATTTTAAATATGTTCGCGGTAACGAGATTAATACGAGAGATTATGGTTTGTTTGCGTTAGCTTCAGATGGCGATAACAGCTACGCAGGGTTTACCATTGTCTTTACTGACGGTGCGGTTAGCTTTGATCAAGCACTATCCTTCTTCGATGTTGTTATTCGAGGAATTACGTTTAAGTAATGAGAAACTAAAAAGGGACTGTGTCAGAATGTTGAAGATTCTGATACAGTCCCTTTTCTTGTTTAGAGGTTTTCTTCTGGTTCGCTCTTGGGGAAATCCAAGGTGAAGGTTGTTAGATTGTTATTGCTCGTTACGCTTATGCTGATTCCATGATTATCTGCAATTTCCTTGGCGATGGCGAGTCCTAAACCAAAGCCCTTCTTTTTGGTGTTTTTATCTCGATAGAAAGGTTGGAAGAGATGATCTAGGGTTTCATCGTCTATGGTTGGACCGACATTGCTGATGCTGATTTGGTAGGCATGGTCCTTGTTGATTTCAACGATATTCACCTTCCCTACTTCCTGACCATACTTTATCCCGTTATTTATGATGGTGATGAAGAGCTGGCGGAGCTTGGAGTAGTCGCCATAGAAGGGTGCGTAGGTGTCCTCGCAATCCCGCTCGATTACGACACCTTCTTCACGGGCATAGAGGGCTTGGCCGCGGACGGCATCGCCTAAGACGTCAATTAAGTTGAGTTCTTCCTTCTCCATTTTTAAGCGGCTGTTACGGAGGATATTCAGTTCCATGAGGTCGCTGATAAGTTTCTCCAAAAAGCCCATCTCTTTGTAGAGAATCCGGTGGTAGTCTTCGACTTCCTGTGGATCCGTGACTACCCCATCCTTGAGCGCTTCCAGAGAGGATTTGACGACGGTGACCGGTGTCTTCAGTTCGTGGGACATGTTGGAGATAAGGTCGTCCCGCATCTGATTGTTTTCTTCCGTTTGAATCCTTGCTACTTCTAAGCGGGTAGCTAGCAAGTCAATATTGGTTGCTAAGTCCCCTATCTCATCTTTCTGATTGACATTGGAGTTGACGACGTAGTTACCTTCGATGAGCTTCTCCGTCGTCTTGCTCAATTTTTTAAGCGGGCTGATGAAACGGTTAGCGAAGAAGACGGCAAGAACCGCAACGAGGACGGATCCGACCAGCATGGAGATGAGGAAGATGGTCAAGGACGATTGTAAGAACTCTGTCTGAACGTTGTTATCTTCCTCGAATAAAACAACGCTGACAATCTCATTATTCATTTCTATGGGGGCAGCGACGTAGATTATGGAATCATTGGCCTCTTGGTTACTGGTCGCTAGGGTGCCTTGGAAAGCTTGATCGACCATAGACCTTTCTAGGTCACTGAGGGCTGAAAATTCGACGATTTCACGGTCAATGGCTGATACGATTTCGTTGTTATCTCTGCTGACTAGGCGGATATCTGTGTCGAGTAGGTCATTCATCCATTTAATGTAATTACGGCTTGGGGCATTATTCATCTGCCCTCTCTGGCCACCTGGATTTCCGCCTTGGTTGCCACCGGAGTTTCCACCAGGATTTCGCCCTCGGCGAGGTCTCTCCTCTTCATCTTCGTTTGCTTCCAAGATGTTGGCGATGAAGGTGGCAATTCGTTCTCCTCTTTCTTGGGCGTGGCTTACGGCAGAATCATGGATTCCCCTTCTCCCCAAGTTGATAAAGAGCAATCCGCTGATGACGGTGAATAATAGGATGATTAAGAGGAAGTAGATAATGAGGCGGCGAGTAATTCGGCTAGTCATGATTAACCTCAAACTTGTATCCTACACCCCGGACTGTGGATAGCTGCCATTTGTTCATGTCGTTATGTAGTTTCGCCCTCAGTCTTTTGATGTGGGTATCGACAGTTCTGGTGTCGCCAAAGTAGTCCATGCCCCAAAGCTTGTCCAGGATGTGGTCTCTGGTGAAGACTCGGTCGGGGTTGCTGGCCAAGAGCCAGAGGATTTCGAATTCTTTTTTGGTGAGCTGAATTTCGGTCCCGTTCAGGGTGCAGGTGTATTCGCTTAACTTAAGCTCGAGGTTGTCGACAGTGATGGCTTCCTCGGTATCTTCTTTGATGTCGAGGCGGCGGAGGATGGCCCGGATTCTGGCCATGACTTCAGCTACGGAAAAGGGCTTGACGATGTAGTCGTCTGCGCCGTAATCCAGACCCATGATGCGCTCGTAGTCTTCTCCCTTGGCGGTGATGAGGATGACGGGAATCATGGAGACTTTGCGAATTCGTTTCAAAACTTCATAGCCATCAATTTTTGGCATCATAATATCCAGGAGGATGATGTCGTAGTCATTCTCCTGGAACTTCTTCCACGCTTCCAAGCCGTCGAAAGCTAAATCCACGTTGATTCCTTCTTTTATCGCAAAACTTTTCAATACTTCCGTAATCTGCTCGTTGTCATCGACGATTAATGCCTTTATCATGGCCCCCTCCTGTCTTTTCTCTATCATACAACAAGAGTACAAGAAAAATCTCCTTGTACTCTGTTTGTTTGGCTATATCATTTGAAGTTAGCGGTCTCGGCCACCTGTTGCATTCGTTC